>CBDUZN010000001.1:0-47976 GCA_965371715.1 uncultured bacterium
CAAATTATCAAATATATGTGGAGAAGGACAAGCAAGAAGAGTACTATATTCTTCAAATTACTAATGCTCAATATATTCTTCGAATTACTTGCGTAACATATTCCTCAGATTACTAATGCGTAACATATTCTTCGAATTACTTGCGTAACATATTCCTCGGATTACTCGGAATATGCCGAATAAACAATCTTTTATGCGGAGGAAGACAACCAATATAATCAATATATTCCTCGAATTACTCGAAATATACCTCTGCGTATTCCCCTATTTACGGCATACAAAGTGCAGTCGCAGATTCGCCGCGGTGAACGAGCTCTCTTTATTGACTGTGTGACAGAGCGGAAAAGAAATATAAAGATGAAGATAATGATAATGATTTGCGTTGCGTTGTTTAACATATTCCTCAGATTATTCGGAATATGCAATCTTCGAATTACTAATGCGTAATACATTCTTCGAATTACTCAGAATGTACAACTATTTGTTTGTGTGTGGGAGCTGAAAAGGATTTATTTTGTTCTTTATTACCAAACCAATTCATAAACATAAACAGTAGTTTCAAAATAGTTTGTTACCCAAAGATTTTTTCCATCAGGTGTAATATCAATTCCAATGGGTTTTAATCCTGTTTTCACTCTTTTCACAATTTCCATATCAGATGTTCTGACAATTGCCATTTCACTGTCTTCGTACAAAAGCACAAAAGCATAATTGTTATCAATGGATAATACCATTGATCGTGCCTTTTCTCCAAGATGAACAGTTTTAATGATATTCTCATTCTCCAAATCATATTTTACAATATTACCAGGAATATTTAGTGTAATATAGGCATATTTCCCATCCGATGAAATACATATATGTCTGGGGTTTACTCCTACATAAAGATTCTTAACAAATGAATGGTCATTAAATACATCAATAACTGTAATATGGGATGCACCCATATTTAATATATATGCATAATTACCATCCGGGGAAAAATCAATACCCCTTGGTATGTGCATTACTTTAATATCCCTAATCTTTTCCATTTTATCCGTATTGATCACACTAACATTATTTGAAAACCAATTGGCAACATAAATCCATTTGCCATCTGGCGATGATTTTACTATTTTTGGGGTTTTACCTGTCTTTATCTCTGCAAGTTCAATATTATAAGATGTACCTGTAATTAAATTATCAACCCTTGCTTTTCTGAGTTTTTCCGGTTTTCTCTCTACGGAAATACTCTCATTGTATAACACCACACTAGCCGCATTATGCAATGATATCCATACTTTATTGCCATTACCGGCAAAATCGCATTCAACCGGTTTTTCTGCAAATGAATTTATTGTATCCTTTGTTTGATAATTATATCCTTTTGCATGGGTTTTATTGAAAAACACTTTTTTTACTATACATTTACTCTCTGTATCATATATCCAGAATGAACAATCCTCCAAATTATTAATATAGGCGTATTTCCCTTCAGGGGTAATATTAACGGATTTTGGAGCATTCCCTGTTTTTAAGATATTTATACGATTGATCTCCAATGAATAAACACTTATTGATGAAATTATTATAAATACTAAAATTATTTTTTTCATGATATTCTCTTTTTTAATTTATATACCAATTCATATAAACCCCTGTACCCATAAATCATAAATCCCTTTACTCTTCCTAAAAAAGATGGGGGGCTTTTTTGAATATACATTATTGAATGCACAATACCCTTAATTGTATATTCATCACTATTTAATATATATTCCTTAATAACCCGTTTGGGTCCCTTCCACATAATTGTATCATGAAAAAGAAGCATACCACCAGATTCAAGCTTGGGTGACCATGCAAGAAAATCATTTTTTGCATTGTTATAATCATGAGCACCATCAATAAAAATCATTGAAAATGATTTATTGCATTCACTTGCCTCTTTAATAGATTCATTCCTTATTGGTTTCACATAATCCATAATATCATATTTTTTCATATTATTAATAAATGCATTGTAAGTGTCAATCTTACCATGTTTTGTGTGCTCCGTAGAGCCAAGAAATGTATCAATAGCATATATAAATCCATTTTTCTCATAATTCTTTTTTGCTAATGCCATATAAAATGTTGATCTTCCCTCAAATGAACCAATCTCAACAATACTACCATTAATAGATGATGCCAATTTGTATAATAATGCTCCTTCGCTTCTTGAAATCCATCCATTGATTGTATTTGCATTTTTGTGGATAATATCCATTTCCTTAAACATAATGATTTATTATATTTACATATTACTTTTTTTCAAGATTAAACATTTTTTTTATTATTTAAATACCTATTGACATATAATAGTAAATATATAGAATAAAAAATCTTAAAATAATATTATAATTTAAGTTTATGATCAGGAGGTCTAATGAAACCGACATATAATCCGAGTAATATTAAAAGAAAAAGAAAACACGGATTCAGAAAAAGAATGGAAACCAAAAATGGCAGGAAAATTCTTGCAAGAAGAAGAGCAAAGGGAAGAAAATATCTTACCGTATCAGATCCTAGATTATGAGATTTGTGGGACAAACCCCTGTATTAAAAGGTAAAAAGATAATACATTTCTTCAATAATCCATTAAAAATTAATAGCGCTAATATGGTATTACTTTATAAAAAATGTGATGAAAAATCCGTTGCATTTTCTGTAAAAAAGCACACAGTTAATTGTAATGTTGAAAGAAATCATCTAAAACGCATTATGAGAGAATCATACCGAAAAACAGAGGATTTATTCATTTCTCATTATAGTTATTTCTTTATTGCAAAGAAAAGGTGTATTTCTCTGAAAAACACAATTACTGAAATGCAATCAATGGCTGGGAGAATATGTGAGAATAATTAATAAAATAATATTGATTATTATTAATGGATATCGCCTTATAATTTCACCCTTAAAACCCAAAACATGCCGATTCTATCCAACATGCTCAGATTATGCATATCAAGCATTTTTTAGGTATAATTTCATTAAGGCATTTTTACTATCAATAACAAGAATTCTTAAATGCCACCCATTTCATCCGGGTGGGTATGACCCACTGAAATAAGGAGTTTTTTTATGAACAACAATTCAAAATTACTTATAATGTTTGCAATAATCATTGGTGTTTTTTTTATGTACACCTATATGGGCAAAAACAATGCACCTGTACAAACAACACAGGTAACTGACACAATCATTGAATCAGCTACTGAAATTGCAGAAACAGAACCAGAAATAACTATAAGAAAGAAAAGTCCTGAATATAAATTCATTACTTCAGATACTTCATCTATCCGTTTTGAGACAGAAAAATTCTGTGGTAATATTTCAACTGTCTCAGGAGCAATGAGTTCTATTTCTTTAAAGGAATTTCCGGTTTTAATCGATACGGCATTATTTCTAATTCCTTCCAATTCCAGATTTCTTGAATTATTAATTACAACAAAAACAAATACATACGATTTGAGAAATATTAATTTTTCCATTGAATATCAGGGAAATATTGATCCATTGATAACCGAAAGGGACTCCATTGTGCTCTCTTATGCTGATGATTCAATATATATAAAAAGAATCTATATATTTACAAATAACTCATATTTTATAGAACACTTTGTAGAAACAAATATTGATGCCGGAATTTATACATTTACAGCTGACAAAGGTATAAGTATAACTGAAAAGAATTCAAAGGATGACCTTAATTACTTTGCACTTGATGCATTCAGCATTGATAATCTTATTCGAATCAAACATAAACAGGCAAAAGATACTCTTTTAATGTCTGGTAATTATCAGTGGATGGGACTTCAAACCAAATATTTCTTCATGGGCATTGAGGGTAAAGGCAGTGGTTTTATAGCAAAAGGACTTGAAAATGGAAAAATAGGTGCACAGTTTTTATTCAAGGATAATGCTGTAAGAATATATGCAGGTCCAATTGATTATAAAATTCTTTCGGCTTATGAAAACGGAATGGATAAGATTGTTAATTTCGGATGGGCATGGATTGCACCCATAAGTAAAGGTGTTTTACTATTCTTCTCATGGATGTATTCATTCATACCTAATTACGGATTTGTAATAGTTGTATTTGCTATAGTTTTCATTCTGGTATTTTCTCCATTAACCTTCAAAAGTTATGCTTCAATGAGAAAAATGCAGATGATACAACCCAAATTAAAGGAATTACAGAAAAAACATAAGAAGGATCCCACTAAGCTTAATTCTGAAACAATGAAAATGTATAAAAAACACAAAGTTAATCCATTTACCGGATGCTTACCTCTATTTATTCAGATGCCGGTATTTTTTGCATTATATCAGATCCTTAGAACAACTATTGAATTAAGAGGAGCACCATTTATATTCTGGATTGTAGATCTTGCAGCAAAAGATCCCTATTTTGTTTTACCTATTCTTACAGGAATCACTATGTTCTTTTCCCAGAAATTATCAGCAACAGGTGATCAACAAAAGATGCTTACCTATACAATGCCTATAATAATGACTGTGTTTTTCCTTAATTTCCCTTCAGGCGTTGTGGTATATTGGTTCACATACAATATACTTTCCCTTGTACAACAGTACATTATTAGAAAAAAAATTCATAATGAAGTTGAGGAAATAAATGAACAGAAAAATGACTGAAATCGAAGCAACCTCAGTTGAAGAAGCTATCAAAATCGGATTAGAAAAACTCAATACTACTATTGAGAATATTGATATTGAAATTCTGGAAGAACCAAAATCCCGGTTTCTTAATATTGGATCCAAAAAAGCAAAAGTTAGATTAATAATGATTAATAGTCCAGAAGAAGATAATATTATTGAAAATGATAAAACTAAAAAAGAAATTCTGGAAACATTTAATAAATTACTTGAATATATGGGTTTTTCTGTTACTCCGGAGATTTCCGAATTTAACAATAAATACAGAATAATTATCAAAGATACTGAGGATGCAAATTTGCTTATTGGAAAAAGTGGAAAAACTATTGATGCTCTTCAAACAATTATTAATAGAATATTCTCAAAAAAAGGAACTCACAAGCAAATATTTCTTGATATCAAAGGGTATGTGATTCAAAAACATAAAAATAAATCACAGAAACAATGGAAACAAGAAAAACCATATTCGCACAAATAACACCTCCCGGCATATCAGCAATTTCTGTTATAAGAATTTCGGGACTTGGAACAAGAAGCATACTTAAAGAATTGGTTTCTATTGATAATCCTGAACATCATAAAGTATATGTAAGAAAAATTCAATTTGAAAATAAAATCATAGACAAAGCAATAATATCATTCTTTGCCTCACCTAACTCATATACCGGTGAAGATATTGCAGAAATATCTATTCATGGCGGATTTGCTTCATCAAGACGAATAAAGAATATTTTAATAAAATCAGGACTAACTCCTGCCAAAAAAGGTGAATTTACCAAAAAAGCATTTTTAAATAATAAAATGGATCTTCTTCAAGCAGAGTCCATTTTATCAATAATTGAAGCAAGAACAGTTGAACAGCTTGATAGAGGAATTTCTGTATCTAATGGTATTTTTTCAAATAAATTGAATGAATTAAGAAAAAAAATTATTGACTTAAAAAGCATTGTTAGTGGTTCAATTGATTTTCCAGATGATATTTCTTATGATATTTATAGTATAAAAAAAATGCTTTCCGGTATCAATAAAATAAGTTCTGATATATCTGAAAATGCTATATCAGGCATAATGATGTCAAATGGCATTAAAATACTTATAACTGGTAAAAGTAATACTGGAAAATCTACTATTTTTAACCGCCTTCTTAAAGAGGATAGAGCAATAATCACAAATGAACCCGGAACAACAAGAGATATTATCGGAGAATGTATCAATATAGAGGGCATTCCTGCAATTATAATGGATTCGGCTGGTATTAGAAACACTGATGGTGAAGCAGAAAAGGAAGGGATTAAAAGAGTTTATAAGATGTATAAACAAGCAGATATTATTCTTCTGATATTTGATTTATCAACTGGGTTTAATGAAGAAGAAAATAATATTTTAGCTATGTTGAAAAATAATAAATATGTTATTATTGGGAATAAAAGTGATATTGCAATAGATAATGCTAATTTACCAAAACAGCAATTCCTTAAAATATCTGCAACAAAAGATAAAGATATTTCTGAAATAATAAATAAGACAATATCAGAAAAAATAGGATTCACATACAATTCTCAATCTTTTATTCTTAATGAAAGGGAAGCAGATATTGTTCTTAATATAAAAAATATTATTCAGGATATTAATGATAATAATATTGAAGAATCACCGGAGATTTTAGATGAGTCGCTTAAATTTATTCTTGAAAAAATATCCAATCTAACAGGCAAAATTAATGATGAAGATATTTTAAATAATATCTTCTCTAATTTCTGTATTGGAAAATAATATGACTAATATTCACATTGAACACAAAGTAAAATCTGAACTTCTTGATATTCGGCTTGATAAGTTCCTAAGAACTATTGGAGTCAAATTATCAAGAAGTAGAATCAATTTATTAATCAAAAATGGTAAAATTCTTGTTAATAATAAAATTTCAAAACCATCTTACAAAATAAAATGTGGTGATACCGTTATTGTTGATTATGAACGATTAACAAGTAGTGATATTAAAGCAGAAGATATTTCGCTTGATATTATATATGAAGATGATGATATAATAGTAATCAATAAACAAAAAAATATTGTTGTTCACCCTGCAAGAGGTAATCGGGAAGGAACAATGGTAAATGCTTTACTCTATCATACTAAAATTTCGGGTGGAGATGAATCAAGACCTGGAGTAATTCATAGATTGGATAAGAATACAACAGGAGTTATGGTATTTGCCAAAAACGATGAATCCCTTACAACATTATCCAAGCAAATCGAAAAAAGAACAATGAAGAGAACATATCTTGCTATTGTATGGGGAAATGTTATGAGGAAATATATTAAGATTGATGAACCAATAGGCAGGAAAATTTCAGACAAAAGACTTATGGCAGTTACTTCTGTAAATAGCAGGAATGCCGTAACAGAAATCAGGCGTATAGCATCATTTGATATTGCATCAATGATTAAAGTGAAACTTCAAACAGGAAGAACCCATCAGATAAGGGTTCACATGGCTTTTATGGGACATCCTGTTATTGGAGATGATTATTATGGAAAATTTTCTCGCTCTGCAGTAAAAGATCTTGATATTGACATTAAGAAACATTTTGATAATATTACTAAGTTTATGAAGAGACAGGCACTTCATTCGGTCTCTTTGGGATTTAAACATCCTAAAACCTTTGAAGATATGATGTTTTACGCCCCTCTTCCAAAAGATATGATGGAATTACTGAATCGTTTGAGAAACCTTGATAATGGAGTATAAATGAAATTAATAATTGTGGAATCACCAACAAAAGCAAAAACAATAATAAATTATGCCGGTAAGGATTTTAAGGTAATCTCATCAAAAGGGCATATTATTGATCTTCCGGAGAAAGAATTGGGCATAGATATTGACAATAATTTTAAACCAGTTTTCATTCCTATTAAATCAAAGAAAACTGTAATTGCAACAATAAAAAAGGAATCTGCAAAGGCAGATAAAATATATATTGCAACTGACCCGGATAGAGAGGGTGAAGCAATTGCATATTTCATTAATTCCGTTATTGATAAAAAGAAAAATCCTGATATTAAGCGGGTTCTTTTTTATGAAATCACAAAAAAAGGCATAAAAAATGGTTTGGATAATCCAAGAGAAATCAATGAAAATCTCGTTAATTCTCAATTTTCAAGACGCATTTTAGATAGAATCGTTGGTTATAAGGTCTCCCCATTTCTTTGGAAATCAATAAGAACAGGTCTTTCTGCCGGAAGAGTTCAAAGTGTTGCATTGAGAATTATTTGTGAAAAAGAAGATTTAATTGATAAATTTATCTCAAAGAAATTCTTTAAAATAAAAGGGCATTTTGAGAAAGATAAAACTGAATTTTTTGCCGAATTAATAAAATTTGATGGAATTAAGACAACCGAATTAAATATTGGAGAAAAAGCAAAAATAAAAAAGGAACTTGAATCTAGTGATTATATAATTAGTGATTTCAAAACAAAGAACAAGAAACAATCTCCACCTCCACCATTTATAACAAGTACAATCCAGCAAACAGCAGCAAATGTGTATAATTTTTCTGCAAAAAAAACCATGCGTGTTGCGCAGCAATTATATGAAGGACTTGAAATTAATGGTAAATTAACCGGTCTTATTACATATATGAGAACTGACTCTACAAGAATGGCAGATGAAGCAATGGAATCAATAAGAGATTATATTGTTAGTGGTTTTGATAAAAAATATCTTTATGATAAACCGCGAATATATAAATCAGGTAAAAATGCTCAAGATGGTCATGAAGCAATAAGACCATCAGATATTAATATAGTTCCTGAAGATATTCAGGATTCACTTTCAAAAGACCAATTGAAAATTTATTCCCTTATCTGGAAAAGAACTATTGCCTGTCAAATGAATGATGCAATGTTTTCAGTAACAACTGCTGATATTACTGCTAAAAATCATCTATTCAGAGCAACCGGCAATACAATGATATTTGATGGATTTCTTTCCATTTATCCTTATTCAAAAACAGCAAATCTTAATAATGAAGTACCCAATATGTCTATTGATGAAAATATGCCCTTAAAAAAATTGGATATTTCAGAAGAGGAAACAAAGCCTCCTGCAAGATATACAGATGCAACATTAATAAGAACTCTGGAAAAAGAAGGAATTGGAAGACCAAGCACCTATGCTGCAATTATTGATGTACTTCTTAGAAGAAATTATATGGAAAAAGAACAACGAAAATTTGTTCCTACTGAATTGGGTAGAATTGTTAATAAGGTTTTAACAGAATATTTTAAGGAAATATTTAATGTTAAATTTACTGCTCAAATGGAAGAACAACTTGATTTAATAGAAGACAGTAAAACCAATTATCAGGAAGTACTTAGTAATTTCTTTAATGATTTCAAAGTAAAACTTGATAATGCAATGAAAGATACTAAACAAATCAAAAAAAATTTAGAAAAAGAAACAGATATTAAATGTGATAAATGTGGATCAGCAATGATAATCAAATGGGGACGGTTTGGCAAATTCCTTGCATGTTCCAATTACCCAAAATGTAAAAGTACCAAACCGCTTGATGAAGAAAAACTTGAAGGTGAAGATTGTCCTGAATGCGGAAAAGAATTGATAATTAAAAGAGGTAGATTTGGTAGATTTATTGCATGCAGCAATTATCCAACATGTAAATTCACCAAACCGATTACAACCGGAATCAAATGTCCTGAATGCGGAGAGGGTGAACTTGCAGAAAAACAGACATCCAAAAGACGACTATTCTGGGGCTGTTCAAATTATCCGAAATGTAAATTTGCTACATGGTATAGACCTGTAAAAAAGGAATGCCCTGAATGTAAAAATCCTTTTATGGAAATGAGAAAAGATACCCTTTACTGCCCCAAGTGTAAATATACTGAACAAAAAGAAAAATAAGAAGAGAATTTCAATATTGTGTTTTTTAAAAAGGCGGGTTAGTAACCCGCCTTTTATCTGTTTGATTGTGTGAGGAAGCGGAAAGATTAGATGCAAAGGTTCACACATTTACTCTGAGGAGCTCTGGATTAGAAACCGTAATATGAGAATATTACTACGGGTTGTGTGAAGGAACATGCTCAAGGAGCATGTTAGGAAAAAAAGAAATAATAATAATAATTTGCGTTAAGTAATTTATTCCTCGAATTACTCGGAATAAACCTCACCTTTCCAAAGAAACAGAAATCGTAAAAGACAATTTTCTACGGAGGAAGACAAGAACATTTGTTTGTAGGGACAGGGCTTGACCTGTCCATCAATCTGACAAAGTGGGAAAAGAAATACGGGTAACCCCACAGGGGCATAATTTCCAATCAAAATCTATATCGTATCTTCATTCCAGCACAGAAAAGATTATACTGTTCATTTTCTTTAAAATATATATTGTCCGAAAAATCAACAATAAATTGCATCCAACTGCTTATTTTATATTTAAAACTTATTTTGCCTGAGAATTTATCCGATTCATAATCAAATATCATTTCCGAATCAAATAGAATTGATTGATAATAAACATTATTATGACCATAATTAACTGTTAATTCCATATCCGGAAGTAGATTCGCTGATTCATATATCATTCCTGTATTAAATGAATAATACAGTTTATCCACACTATTACTTTTATCTGCTATTATTGAATAACCTGCAAGTATATCTATATTACTATTAGCATAGAATCGTAAATTAATACCATTTCCTGAATTACTGAATTGCGACATATATACTCTACTATTCATTGTACCCTGATACACATAAAAGGAAAAGAAAACAGGAATATTCTGAATATAAAACTGATGATTAATATTTGTTTTAAATCTCAACAAATGTTCAAATCCTGAATCGGCATACATTTCATTATTTTTAAGTAAATGAGAAAAAATTATGGAAATCTTTGGAACATCAATATTAAAGAAATTAAATCCTATTGAATAATTATGTTTTATATCAGATAATTCATCATACTGTATGTAGGAGTAATCCAAATTAATATTGGCAGATTGCTTTATAAATGGAATAAATATATTTGTACCTGCCTCTATAAATCCATTTTCAAATGATTCATTTGTTAATAGAGAATAATCCTTGGAAATTCGTTTTACATTCATTCTCATTGAAAAAGGAGATGGATTAATATTTGCTCTTATATCATAGGATAATGATGGTGCTAAATCATTTGTTGAAAGATTATCAGGTATTGATAAAAATGCTATTTCTGCAGAATCTACAAAATTATTACTGATATTTGCACCAAAATCAGCATTCAAATTAAATAAATTATTCGGAAAAGAAAATCCGGATGATAATCCAATTTTCAAATTATCTGAAAAATCATTAAAATCATTGGATCTAATCTTTATTACATTTGCAGATAATTTAACATTACTATGTTTAAATCCGGTAGATACACCAACTGTTTGATAATCAATAGTATTTTGATAAGTGGTATCATAAATCCCAGGACATATTCCGCTAAATAATGCTGTTTCAAATACACCCTTACTTAACTTAGCATAAATACCTCTGTTTATCAGCTGATGTGAAATTATTCTATTCCATAAAATTCTTTTATCTCCTATTTTTATTTCGGAAATTGCTGTTTTTAGATTTACGGAGTATCTATTTCGTTCATTAATAAAAGTAAAATCATTCATATTCAAATAGGTGTTAATACTATAATTGAGAAAATCTACTTTACCATTTAAACCAAGATTCACTAATAACGGATACTTTGTCCTATCGGTACTTTCAAATAATAAGGAGTTCCCTGATAACATTCGTAATCCACCGCTGATTTCAATATTTGCCTGCGGTTTATCAAAAATAGAAATTTTGCCGGAATATGAAGTGAATGGAAATTCCTCTATTATAAACCCATTAACAGTAATCTCCACTTTGTGTACTCCATCACATATTAATGTGTCTGGAAAATATGTAATAATGTTTTCTCCAATATTACAATACTCTGTAATATCAATATCATCAAAAATAAGTCCCTTCTTTCTATGTTCACCTTCAACATATGCAGCAATATGAAAATCATTAGCCAATATATTTACTGTTTCCTTTGGATATATTAATGATACTTCAAAACCTGTCTTTTCTTTCATTGTTAGAAATCTTACTACATTTGAAATTCTATCTCCGGGATTTTCCGGATAAAAAATTACATTTCTATCTTTCTTTATTATTTGAAAATAATAATAAAATTCATGTTCGGGCAATTCATCTCTCTCAATAAAAACACTTGCATTATTATCAATTATTTCCATTCTGTACCTTTTTTCTTCTAATGTAGAAATTGATTTAATAACAAGATAGATTTCATTAATCTCATGTAATCCATCCGAAATAATCGCTACTATGTTTAAATTCTCTTCAGGATACAATTCATCAATTACTGAATAATTTATTCTTATATCAGCTATCAGAAAAATAAATATACAGGAAAACAAAACAATGCAAATTGTTTTTTTACTCAACTATTATCTCCAATAATCGTATATTACCTTCAGGATCTGCAAACTCAATATTTATTACTTGTTTCTCACTATAGGCTTTCTTATACCACTCAGGAATATTATCAGTTATTAATTTATGTGGAGGATTTTCCAATGTTGACTCTCCTGTTTCGCCGCTGCGTAATCCAATTGACCCTACGGAATTCTGCAATTCGCAATCCCCATCTATACATACAACCTTGAGCAAATCATTATCTGTATTAATAATAAACAATCCCTGATTCATATTAATAAGATTATTTTTATTTTTAATATTAAGATTGCCATAATTAAGATTAATGAAAATTGAACCATTGAGCAATGTAATACTTTTTTCAATATTCTTTTCTTTATAAACCCCGTTACATATTATTTCTGATTCCGATTTCATTATTATATCAAGAGTTTTATCGGCAAAATATAATGTTGTAAATGAATTTTTTTGTGTTGATAAAATATCTTCAGAATTTATAATATATCCTTCATGTATTTTAGTTGAATCTCTAAGTGCTTTAACAAATAATTCTCCATTTATTTTTTTTACATAGCCAATTTCTGAGGAATAAATAAATATCGCAATCATAAATATATAAATAATTAAATTAATTTTCTTCATCATTGATTCCTGTAATAATTCTAATGTCTTTATTCATCACATTCTTCAAAAAATCACTAAATGATACAATATTGTACTTAACTCCATTTATGCTAATTTTTCCTGTTGGTTTATAACCGTTTTCCATCAATTTTCTGATGTTTTTATCTTCAGGAAAATTATTTAATAGTAGATTTAATAATGATTCACTTATAGTTCTATCCTCAAATGATATTTTCTTAAAATAAAATATATCAGAATAATAGTTTAATGAACCATTATATAGATACCATGCATATGTCTTTCCCGATTCCAACTTTTCTGCATAATCTGGATATTGCCAATATTCACCAATTATCCTTTCTTCAATTATAGGAATATATGAGTAAATTAAAGCATTATCCGCTTATACATTATTTATTTCAATTATTCTAATTAAATAATTAATAGCATTTTCAAAATAGAAAACAGGATAATCACTATAAATATTTTCTGAAATTTGAGTGTTTCCGGGTGATAATAAACGCACATGGCTTTGATTTATCTGAGCACTTAGTAAAATAGTGAAATTACATAGTAGTATAAATATTAATATTCTTTTCATAATGCTTTCATTTCTTGAAAAGAGACATAAGAATCAAAGTGTGATATTTCCCATCTTTAAGTGAATGATTTTTATATTCTCCCTCAATAACAAATCCAAGGTTTTCATACATTTTTATTGCATTCTTATTAAAGACATAAACCTCCATGCACAGTTTCCTTAATCCCAAAGTATTAAATGCATATTTAATAAGTAAATTAGTTGCTTCTCTGCCAAGTCCCATATTCTGAAATTCAGGCATTAATGCAATTGTAATCATTGCTCTTCCATTTGGCCAACTGAATTGATCTAATTTAATAAATCCGGCAGGATTATCAGATGATTTATCAATAATTATTAAGGTGATTTCTTCCTTATCCATATTATTCTTTATTATGCTTTCAATATTATCATCCAATATGGGATATCTATTAGCAAGATAATGTCTGACAGGCGGATTGTTAATTAATTGTAATAGAAATTCAGAATATTCCCTGCTAATAACTGCAAGGTCTATCTTGTCACCTGAAATAAAGCAAATATATTTTTTACCCATATAAAGATAATATGAAATCTATGTATTATGTCAAGGCAAAGAATCTATTGTATTGACATCATTTTAATAAATCTTATACTGAAATTAACATTTTAAGGAGTTAATGTATGAAAATCAGAAGAGTTATTGTTTTATTAATATTACTATTAATCATGCTTTTTATTAATGGATGCCTTTGGACAACATGTCAAATTGCCGATACTGTTGGAAAAAACAATCTATCATACTCTGCTTATGGTGCCTATACAGGATATTTAAGTGAAGAAGATAAGATTGCCGCCGATTCAATAGCAGAAATTGATGATTTTTTAATTGGAGGAAGCATTAATTATGGAATTATGAATGAATTGGATTTACAGTTAGGTGTTCTTGGACCCAATTTCGGAGCAGGATTAAAATATTCTCCTGATTTTAATATACCATTAAGAATTGCAATAACAGGCGGACTTTATACTAATATTGCAAATCGCCTTGTAACTCCATCTGCAGGATTAATATTAAGTTATCATCTAAGTAAAAATATCACATTTACAGCAGGCAGTGAATTTTTCATCAGAGATATTAATGATTATTCAGGAGATATATATGGCTCAATTGATTTGGAACGAAATGATTTATTTAAGGAATTAATACTTCGTAATATTATGAATGTTTTTGTACCAAAGGCAATTCAATTTAATGTAAGCTATCCACTTAAAGAACAGTATAAAAAACTTCATTTGGGTATTTCATTAAGATATGAACTCCGATTCTCTTCAGATAAACCTAAAATAGAACAGATATAAAAGCGCTCGTGGCTCAACTGGATAGAGCACCTGACTACGGATCAGGGGACTAGGGGTTCGAATCCTCTCGGGCGCAATTTATTAATATAATATCAATATAAAACAATCTTCATTTATTAGCATATTCTAAATAATTCGAAGAATATGTTACACATTGGTAGGAATATATCTTGAGTAATCCGAAAGATATATTTATCATTGTCTGCCCTAATCCAAAAGATATATTTATTTATTGTTACGCATTGATAGCGGCAGACCTGTGTGTCTGCCCTAATGATGGGCGAACACGCAGGTTCGCCCCTACCTTTGCTCATACGAGTTGATGCTTCTAAACCCTATGGGTTCTTGAAACCTTCGGTTTCGATTTTACTTCGAAAATACAAATCCCACCTATTTATAAATACGGAGAAGGTGGGATGCACGACAAAGTCGTGAAGCAGCCTTGCTTTGCTCATACGAGTTGATGCTTCTAAACCCTATGGGTTCTTGAAACCTTCGGTTTCGATTTTACTTCGAAAATACAAATCCCACCTATTTATAAATACGGAGAAGGTGGGATGCACGACAAAGTCGTGAAGCAGCCTTGCTTTGCTCATACGAGTTGATGCTTCTAAACCCTATGGATTCTCAAAACCCTTGGTTTTGGTTTTCCTACGGAAAACTAAATCCCACCTATTTATAAATACGGAGAAGGTGGGATTTGAACCCACGGTACCCGAGGGTACGCCGCATTTCGAGTGCGGTGCCTTAAACCGGACTCAGCCACCTCTCCGTTTTAATCTGATGTTTTTAAAGAAATCCTGCATTAATTCAATTGCTTCAGTTTCTCTTACGGATTTTATCACATTAATTTTATGATTCAAGTCCTTTAGTTCAGGTATATTAACAAGTGATTTAATACCACCGAATTTCGGATCTTCAGCACCATAAACAATTGTATTAATACGGGAAAGAATTGCAGCAGAAGTGCACATAATACATGGTTCAATAGTAGAAAAAAGATAACATTCAGATAAACGCCAATCTCCGATTGTTTTTTGAGCTTTTCTAATAGCAATAATTTCAGCATGCATAGTTGCATCCTTGCTTTTTTCTATAAGATTATATCCTTTCCCAACAATCTCATTATCCTTAACAATTACTGCACCAATAGGCACTTCATTTTCTTTATATGCCTTTAATGCCTCTTCAAGAGCAATATCCATGAAATATTCTAATTTCTTTATTTCCATATTCATATTCTATTCAAAATGAATATAAATTCAATAACACCGTTATTCAATAATCTTAATACGAATAACAAAATTTATTTTGATGAAAAATATCAAACAAAGATTTTGCTTGCATAAGATTTAAAATCAGAATATACTAAAAAATAGTTTTTTAGGAGGCATTATTGACAAATGACAATTTCAAATCCATAATTAATGAATATACATCCCATAAAACAGATGATGAGATCTATAATGATCTAATGCAATTTAAGGTTAGGAATATTTTACTTGTAGCCTCATTATATGATGCTTTCATTCTGGAAATGGAAGGTCGTCTTAATGAAGAAATTTATGGTGAATATCATCAATTGAATTTATCCAGTGCACCAAGAATAACAAGTATTTCATCGGCAAAAAAGGCATTAAAAATACTTGAAAAAAAGCATTTTGATATAGTTATTTTGACAATGCGTATCAATGAAATGAACCCATTTGAATTACGAAACGAGATTAAGAAAATCAATTCAACAATCCCTGTAATCATATTGCTCAATGATGATGCCGAAATTCCATTAATGACTAAAATGATAACCGATAAAATAGATTTCAATAAATTGGATAGAACATTTGTCTGGAATGGAGACGCAAAAATTTTTCTTGCTATGATTAAATATATTGAAGATATTATGAATGTTAAAAGGGATACAAGATTAGGGCTTGTTCGTGTTATTCTTGTTGTAGAAGATTCCTGTAATTATTATTCACAGTATTTACCAGTTCTTTATACAGAATTGATGAAACAATCTCAGCATCTTATTCAGAATGAACATTTAAATGAACTTAATAAACTTCTCAAAATGCGGGTTCGCCCAAAAGTCCTATTAGCAAGCGATTATGAGCATGCAGTTGAACTTATTGATACCTATAAGGATTATATGTTATGTTTAATAACCGATATAAGATTTCCCAAAGAGAATAAAACTAATGATACAGCAGGATTTGAATTAGCTGAATATGCTAAAAAACAGATCAAAGGTCTCCCCGTAATGCTGCAATCTGCCGATATTAAGAATGTAGAAAAAACAGAAGCAATGAATGCAATATTTCTCAATAAAAATTCTGATACATTAGCAAGAGATTTAAAGGATTTTGTTTATAAATACCTTGGTTTTGGTAAATTTGTATTTAAAGATAGGAATGGAAAAGAAATTTGCAGAATATCATCTGTTGATGAATTGGGTAAAGAATTAAAAACAGTTTCTGTTGATTCCCTTATATATCATGGCAAAAGAAATCATTTTTCAGCATGGTTTATGGCAAGAGGTGAAATATTGATTGCAAAAAAATTACAAAATTTGCAAATAGAGGATTTTGAAAATATTGATGAAGTGAGAAAATTACTAATTAATTCTGTTAAATCAATTCATATTAGTAAATCAAAAGGAAAAATAATTAATTTTAATAAGTCATATATTAAGGAAGAACCTAATGTTATTCGTTTAAAAGAAGGCTCATTAGGTGGGAAAGGTAGAGGTCTTGCATTCATTAATAATGTTATACAGAATTCATCAATTGGAGATATGTTTGAAAATGTCAAAATTTCAATTCCAGGAACATCAATTATTGGAGCAGAAGAATTTGAACAATTCGTAATAAATAATAATATAAATTCAATAAATTTTGAGAAAATGACTTATGAACAAATCAAAAGAAAATTTTTGACTTTCAAATTATCAGAACAATCAATAAAAACGCTGAAAAATTATATTAAATATATTGAGTTCCCTCTTGCTGTTCGTTCATCAAGTATTTTTGAGGATTCTATTTCACAGTCATTTTCTGGTGTTTATACAACATTTCTACTGCCAAATAATGCACCCGACACATTTATCAGGTTAAAACAATTAACAGATGCAGTCAAACTTATATATGCATCAGTGTTCTCCCCTAATGCAAGAAGTTATTTTAATGCAATAAATTACAGAATAGAAGAAGAAAAAATGGCTGTTATTATTCAGGAGGTAGCAGGGAATAATGTTAATGGTAGATATTATCCACACTTTTCAGGAGTTGTTCAATCATATAATTATTATCCTGTATCATATATTAAACCAAAAGACGGAATTGCTGAGATTGGAGTAGGTTTAGGTAAATTTGTAATTGATGGTAGAAATGCTTTCAGATTTTGCCCTAAATATCCCAAAATTGAATTAACAATAAAAGAGGAACAAATAAATAATAGTCAAAAATATTTTTATGCTATCAATATGAAACAAGATAATTATAATCTTGTTGATGGAGAAGATGCAACATTACTCAAACTCGAAATAGACGAAGCCGAAAAAGAGGGTATATTGGATTATATTGCATCTGTTTGGGATTATCAAAATGAAAAAATGGAACCAGGTATCCATGGAAAAGGTCCAAGAGTTGTAAACTTTGATTATATTCTTAAATATGGGTATTTTCCATTAGCAGCCATACTTTCATCATTAATGAATATATTTGAAAAAACAATGGGATCACCTGTGGAAATTGAATTTGCAGTTGATTTAAACAAGAACAATGAAAATAAATTTCTATTCTATATATTGCAGATCAAACCAATAATCAGATATAAAAATAAATTTATTGTAAATAAATCATCTGTTAATGAAGATAATATTATTCTATTTTCTTCAAAAGCAATGGGCAATGGAGAAATAAATGATATTACTGACATAATTTTTGTTGATCCAAATACTTTTAATAAATTTAATACAATTGATATTGCAAATGAGATAAGAATTATTAACAAAAAAATGCTTGATAAAAAAACAAAATATGTATTAATTGGACCAGGTAGATGGGGTAGTCAAGATAAACATTTGGGAGTGCCAGTAGATTGGACGGACATTTCTTCTGCAAAAATTGTTGTTGAAACAGAAATTGAGGGCTTCCGGATTGATCCTTCATTGGGTTCACATTTCTTCCATAATATCATTTCAATGAATATTGGATATTTCGCAGTATCACTTATAGGTAAGGATACCATTAATTGGAAAAAAATGAAACAAGCAAAAACTATTGAAAAAATGGAATATATTACTCATATATGTTTTGATAAACCATTTAAAATTGCTATGGATGGAATAAATAGTAAGGCAATGATTCTTTACGAATAAAAATCATTCAGTCTATTATTGTAGCACTAATCTTATATTTGTCAGGTAAAATATCAATTCTAAATTCATCATTATAAATAAGTTGTCCATCAAGTTGAGCATAAACCTTTCTATTGCTTTTAATAAAAATATGTTTAATTTTCTTCATTGTTACATTTCTATCAAACATATGGCGTTTTAAAAGAATTTTAATCAATAAAAGAGGTCTCATAATCATTGGCATATCCTTAATAAAACACAAATCAAGGAAATCATCACTAACATCAGCATTTGGAGTAAGATAAAATCCACCTCCAATTGATTGTCCATTTGCTACAAGCACAGTATAATATTTTCCTTTATACCTTTCTCCATCACTTTCTAAGCAGTATATTGGTGGACAAAAACCAAGTAAATGTTTAGCAACATAAACCATGTATGCCAATATGCCATGTAAAGGAAGTTTATCTTCATTCATTGAGCGAACCACCTCACCATCAAAACCTATTCCCAATGAATTTATTCCGATTCTATTATTCATTCTAAAAATATTTACTTCTTTATATCCATTATCTGTAAAAAATGATTCAAAAGGTATCACACCAATAGATTTTACCAAATCATTCCCTGTTCCACTACCAATTAATTTGATTGCTATTTTTTTAGGGTATAAACCATTTATTATCTCATTTAGACTTCCATCCCCACCCATAAGAATAATTTCATCTGTTTTATCATTAACCCATTCTTTTATATTTTCCTGAGCATCATATTCTCTTTTTGTAATAATTACACGATAATTAATCTTTAATCTATCTAAAACTACTTTCACCTTAGGCAGATTCTTCATTGCTGTGCCACTACCGGCAATCGGATTCACAATAATTAGTCTTTGTCTTTCCATTTAATTAGTTTAATATGTAATTGAAATAAATCAATAGTATTGTTCTATTATTATTTGACTAAACATCCGATTTGATGTATAATATATTTATGCCTAATGGAGATACTAATGGTAAATTCTAATTATATACATTATTATTATATAGAAAATTATCTATTTCTAAATGTAAATGATAAATTCAATAGAAATCACCGAATTGATGCATTTGATTTCATTTGTATTCTAAAATGGCAATGCGAAGAATTCAATGTTGATGAATTAAAGAAAACCATTTTTGGAAAAAGCAGAGAAATTAAAGAAATTCCTAAACGATTCAATTCAAATTTTGATTTTCTTATTAAGCGTATAACAAGAGAATTGTATTCAATTTCCGAAAATAAAGAAAAAGCAAAATATTTATTTGATGATTGGGAATTTCCCCCTGAAATTATAATAAATCTATTATCTATTTTATATCAAAATGATTTCTTATTTTATTCAGAAAAAGCAGCAGAATTTCTTGATGGTGGAAAAGCGAAAAAATTCAGAAATTTTGCAGGATTAAAAAATTTCAATTCTTTCTGGAAAAGATATCAGGAATATACTCAAAAAATCAATACACTTGTTCCAAATGATATAACTCTCAATGATAAGGTAAGATGGTTAGCTGGGAAACATATTCAGTCTCAGACAAAATTCACTATTAATTAGATTTTTTAATTTCAAAACTTATATAAGAAGACATCCTATTTAAACTCAAAGCATTAAGAATCGCTTCCCATATCAATATTATAAAATATAATGGTGGGAAAAATGCAAAATATGGAGCACTGAAATAACTTATCTTACTCTCAATCACTATTAGTCCACATTTTTCTATATTTTGTTTAATAGCATTATAATTACAATCTTTGTAATGAGTTTTGTGTCCTCTTTTTGCAATATAATCATTAAATAGATATTTCAGTAAAAAGGATTTTGTTTTCTCCGGTAATAATCTATTCAAAATTGCAAATTCTGCATTTCCTGACGAAAATAGTATTATTGCTTTACCATTAATTTTGAGAATTCGTTTAATTTCCCGAAATAGTAAATCCTTATTTGAAATATGTTCAAAAACAAATTCTGATGTAATTATATCACAGGAATTATCTGCAAATGGAAGATTACAATTAAGATCAAGGTTTATTCTATTTTTCGATATTTCATTTAACAATAATGATTTATAATCAATATCTGTTAAAATAATGTTATTACATTTTTTTGCTTTATATGTTAATTTTCTTCCGCTTCCAAGGTCTATACATAGATGTTCATTTTGCAATAATTCAGTTGAACGGTTTCTGTAAAATTCAGCAACACTAAACTTAGTATGATCAAACATACTATTAAACCCTGCTGAAATTCTTATCATACCATTAATCAAAATTCTAAAATTCATAAATACATATTAAACCTAAATCAATATTTTTTCAATGATTTTCTTTGTCTGGCTTTCTTCTTTCTTTACTAGCGTATTGGAAACAAGCGTACCAGTGTACTTTTCATCTTATCCCTATTGGTATCTTTCCATAAAACTTACCTGAATCATTTTCAAGTTCAATAAATAGAATATGTAATATATGTCTTGTTTTAATGTTATTACATTTTATTGGAATTATCTCATCTGATGAAATTAATTTATCAATTATTGGAATATTAACTAAATTCCCTGTTTCGGAATATATTTTTACATTAATAGTATTTATACTACAATGTGATTTAACTATAAGATTAATTATGGGATTACTTGCATCAGCTATGTGTTTATCTACACTAAATAGATTGTCGGAAATATTTGATAATGGACTTAGTGAATTTGTTTTTAAAGGAGTGCCACCATAATCATCAACACACATATCCCAATTTAATATTTCACAGCCCCTTGTGCCATTAATCTTTTCTATTGACCTATCTCCCCTATCTTCATATCCTCTTATTACGGAATCAATTGTAAAATCATTAATTAATAGTAGAAATGTATCTTGTCTATTGGGCAGACTAATTGATGTTTCTTTTATATTTAAGCAATTGGTAATATATGGATAATCATATTTTAGTAATTGAGTATCTTCACTAAGAACAAAATAGCTGCCATTAGGAATTGTAATGTCTTCCATTATCAGCGTATCATTATTTATAATTGTTAAATCACCATAATAGTCTATTCCACATTCATTCTTTATTTCTATCCATTCTTTATCTGAACCATGAACAAAAAATTCACTAAAAAGTATTTTATATTTATTATTAATAACTGGTTTAATAAATGTATAGATATTTAGATTACCCTTAATATTTACATTAAATACATCCTGTTTTCCTACATCAATAGTAATTGAATCATTAAGTACTTGTATTGTGTCAATTAAACAAGGCGATTCAACAATTAAAATTGTTCCACTAACTGGCATATATGCAAAATAGATTGTTAATGTATTATTAAAATAAATCATTGTATCAATTACAGCATTTTCAGTATATACACTATTTTTGATTCCTGCAGAATTGCCTGATAAATCATTACAGGGTTTCCAGTTCCCTTTTGTATCTTTTGCATAAGGATTTACTCTTTCAAGCGAAATGCCATCCCCACAATCATATGGGAATCCATCCTCCTCATCAGGTGTTCCAAATGAACTGACAATTTTATCATTATTATCAAACAAAGAAATACAATCAACAGTTGATAAACCATTATCTCCAAAAGTAGTATTACTTATTGTGAAAATATATGTTTCCTCACAAAACTCATAAGGCATATTCAATTCATCACCAATTAGACAATATTCCGGATCAAGAATAACTCCATAACATCGAGGTGGTAAATATTCAACATTTATTATTCCCTTTTCAGGAGAAATTGAATCAGACCACTTTAATATGTTATCATAGGCATTCCCATCAAATAACCTATATCCCGTTAATACTATTGTATCGGATGAACCATTATATATTTCAATAAACTCATTCCTGTCTCCTGGCGACATAACCCCTGAATCCCTTCCCTCAACATTTGCCATTACTTCATTAATGATAATATTACTATTAATTAATAAAAAGATAAATAGAATTAAAATAATTAGTATTGTTTTCATCTTGGCTATATTGTATATTGTTTCGCTGCTTATGTCAATAGGGAGGATCATTTAGGTTTTGTAAATCTTAGGAAATATTTATAAAATTTGAAGGACCATCCCTAAAATAGATAAATAAGCATATTGAACTATTTTCAAATTTACCTATAATTGATTATATGAAAAGAGAAGCAGATTTTTACATTAAAAAGGATAATACTGTTCAATGTTTATTATGCCATCATAATTGCATAATTTCAAATGGACAAACAGGGAAATGTGGAAATAAAGAAAACAATAATGGCATATTATATGCCAAGAATTATGAAAAGATCATTACTCTCAGCATTGATCCTATTGAAAAAAAACCATTATATCATTATTATCCCGGCACTAACATTGTGTCAATCGCACAATCGGGATGCAATCTAAACTGTCCATTCTGCCAAAACTCGGAAATATCTCAAAATACGAATATTTCCTTTGACACAGTATCTATTGATAACTTATATAGCATTTTGGATAATTATAATGAAAATAAAATAGCATTCACATATACAGAGCCACTTGTCTGGTATGAATATATCTATGATTTTGCAATTAAATATAAAGATATAAAAATTGTGATTGTGTCAAATGGACATATTAATAAAGAACCAATAGAAAAACTTGTTCCACTTATAAATGCCGCAAACATTGATATTAAATCTTTTAATGATGAATACTATAAATCAGTATTAAATGGTAATTTGGATACTGTAAAGCAAACAATTGAAATATTGTTTTCACATAATGTTCATATTGAGATCACACATTTGCTTATTGAGGATGATAATGATAATGATAATGAATTTAGTAAAATGATTGATTTTATCAGTAATATGTCTCCTGATATCCCTCTTCATATATCAAGGTACTTTCCTGCATATACATATCACAAAAAACCAACTTCCATAAAACGATTAGAGCAGTTCTATAATATTGCAAGAAAAAAGTTAAAATTTGTTTATCTTGGAAATATTCCCGACAACGAGTTTACCGCTACCGTCTGTCCTAATTGCGGCAATAAATTAATTGTCAGAGATATATATTCTATTAAGATTCCAGGTCTAAAAGATTCACATTGTATTAATTGTGGAACTAAAATTCCTATTATAATGTGAATTTTATTTCATATTTTTCTTAAAATGCATTGTAATATTATCGGCATTCACAATATAAGTGTAATTTTACAACAATTTAGGTGTTCAATATAAATGGTATAATTATTGCATATAATATTATTGAACGAAAAGGAGTTTAAAATGCGAAAAGGATTTACTCTGATTGAACTTATGGTTGTAATTGTGGTGATTGGAATTATTGCTGCTTTTGCTATACCTGGTATGAATCCAAGCGGTAAAAAATTCAGCACAAATTACCAGAATGTAGCTGACAAATTAAATTTTGCAAGACAAAAAGCAGTAACAACAAATGCAACTGTTACGGTTGAATTTACTGCAAGCAGTATTAAGGTTGGTTCTGATTCATTGGGTTTATATAGTGGAATGGTCTTAAGTGCTAAAAGCGGAGGAACACCCTTAACCGATCTGGATTTCAATGCCGGTGGTGCACCGACAAGTGATGCAATCATTGAATTAACTGGCTTTGGTAAAACAGATACAATTATTGTAACCCTGTCCGGTTACATTTTATCAAGGTAGGTTATTATGAAAAAAGGATTTACTATAGTTGAATTACTTGTCTCAATTACTATTTTAGCAATAGGAATACTATCTTTGGGAGTATTATTCCCTGCCGGAATGAGATCAACAATGCTTACAAGGCAAAACACACAGGCAATTGAGTATTGTCAACAGAAGATTGAATACCTAAGAACACTTAGTTGGAATGATGGTGAATTAAATGCCGGTACACATGGTCCGAATTCATTGGCAATGGATAACAATAATGATGTTTTTATTCTTAATTATACCATTACTCCTGATCACCCAATTGTTGATATGAAAAAAATAACAATTAATGTATCATGGACCTATGCTGGCGGCACCGGAGGGGTTAAAACAAGAACAAGATCCATATCTACATATATATGTCAATAAAAAAGGAGTATATTATGAAAAAAAGAGCATTTACACTTATTGAACTCCTTATAGTTGTAGTGGTTTTCAGTATTATAATGGCATCTGTTTTGGCGGTCTATATAAGTAGTCAAAGAGCAAAATATAGAATTGACAGAATGACAGAGGCACAGCAATCAGCAAGAACAGCACTTGATTTTATGATCAAGGATATTAGGGCAGCAGGTTATAATATTGATTTAGATGAAGATGCCACATCGAATCCTCAAAGACGGATTGTATATGCAAGTCCTTATGAATTAATATTTAATGCGAATATTAAACCTGTGAATGATAATCCTGAAAACCCTATTGCTCCACAGGCAATGGATCATACAGGAATCACTCCATTTCATTATAATCCTTCAAAAAAATTTGAAACAGGTGCTGAAACAATTATCTATACACTTGATTATGATAATACTGATGGAATTATAAATGCAACTGACAGAGGTGCTTCCGAATCCGCTTTTACTCCAAATCCAGATGATTATGCTCTTGTAAAAAGGGTTTATGGATTTGATGCAGCAACCACTTCAAATGGCGGTGCAAATCAGATAGTGTCAATTGTTGGTGGACCTGATCGATTTCCTTCACAAACATCCGGAACACCTTTGTTTTCGTATTGGTATGATAATGATGGAGATCCTTTAACACCCAATCTACTTTGGGGAGACAATATAGTTACTGATGGTGTCTTGTCTCAGGCAGAAGCAAATAATTTAACAGCAATAACTAATCAGGATATTCTTGATAATATAAAAATCATTACTGTAAACATAACAGGTGTTTCAAGACAGCAGTATAAAGGAGAATATTATGAAACAAATATCCAGACAGATGTATCTGTAACAAGAAATACTTCAATAGATGTATCAAATGTCATAAGTCATGTATATCTTGATGGTGGTAATGGAGATTTTGAGATGGGAGAACCAGGTATTCCAAATTTTAAGGTAAGATTAAATACAGGTGAAATGGCTATTACAGATGCTAATGGATTATGGTCATTTGCATTAATTCCAGGTTCTTATTCTGCCTCTTGCTCTCCCGTTGTTGGATTTAGCGCTACTACTGATTTATACTTTGATTTTGATGTTAATGATATTGATATTAATTTAATAATAGATGCAAATTTGAAAAAGTTTTTCGGGTTTCGAGTAACTCCAACCGCAACAATTATTGGATTCGCTTTTGTTGATAGTAATGGTAATGAGAAATGGGACGCAACTGAAGAATGGTTACCCGATGTTACAATATCTACATATAATAGTTCTGCAATCACACTTGGCGGTGATCCTAATGATCCTACATATGGAACATATAATCTTACAATAAATGCTAATGAATCATTGTATGTGTGGGTAAATGCACCTATCGGCTACTCTCCAAGTGGAATGGATACAGGTTTTGCAGCATGGGGATTTTTTAGTGATATTACTAACTATTTTGAATTGTTCCCTGAAGGAACAAGTTTTGGTATAGATATAAATTCCAATTTAATAAAATATGTAGCTCTTGGGCTTGTAGAAGCAACAGGTAATCCTCCCGATATTGAGGTTTTGGAACCAAATGGAGGTGAAATATTTCTTATTGGCGAAGTTAATGATATTAAAATTAAGGTCTATGATTTTGAAGATACATTATTAATAGATGAATTAAATTTCTATTATTCAGTTGATGCAGGAGATAATTGGACATATATTGGAAAATCTGTTACCCCTTCAATTAATGATGCCGATTCAACATATATTTACACTTGGACTCCTGACTCTCTAATAACAGGAAGTACTATATGCCTTATTAAGGTAAGTGTTACAGATTCTGACAATTGGACAATATATGATCAAAGTGATGATTATTTTACAATAGTAGGTCAGGAAGGATATAAATCATTGTACTTCACAATTGAAAAAGTTGATTCAATATATGATGAAGCAATGTTCATTATATCCAAAGGTATTAGTTCTGATAGTGCGTTACCCTATTATTGTTCCACAATTAATTCCTATGTAACTGGAATTGTTGCTGATTCATTTGAAAGTAATAATATTACAACTACTGCCGGCACACAATTTTACAATCAAAATTCAGAATATGCTGAATATGTAACTAAGAAAATGATACCTTATGCAGATACAATTTATCCAGGCAAATGGGAATTTCTTCTTATGGGATTTGTTAATGATGATGAAACAAATTTCAAATACTATGAAATAGAGGTTTACAAAAGGGATTCATTAGGGACCCTACCATCTGAAACCCTGTTATTCTCAACAATGGATGCTTCAACATATAATGCAGGAACATTATATCATTCCCCTCTTGGCAATGCTGAAGCAGTTGATACTATTTTAGTTACAACAAATGCATTTAGTATGGATAGAAGTAATAGATTATATTTTAAATTATTTTGGTCTGGTTCATATAACACAAAGAAAGCATACAAAAATATTCAATTTCACTTTGGCGGTGAATCAAAATCAATTGTTAAACTGCCATCAAAACCATAAAGGAGAATAGTATGAAAAAACAAGGCATTGCCTTAGTCACAACAATTATGGTATTAATGGTATTAACTCTTTTATCAGTAGGACTAATGTTCACAATAAAAAATGAAACCGCCATATCCATTTATCAGGTAAACAATGTAAAAACCGTTCAAATTGCAGAGGCAGCATTGGATGAAATTAAATATAGAATGAAACTTGATAAATCCAATATTGCATCTATTGGTGATACCCTTAATCCTTTAAATCCTGATTGGACAACTTATGTTATATTTGGGACTCCTCCTGCAAATACTGCTGATATATTCTATACAAAATCAATACAATGTTCTATTATAGGATATGATGAGAATAATCCTGAATTGGATTATACCTCTATTTCTTTTGATGCAAATTTATCATTGAAAGTTAGGCACAAAACCAATTCTACAGGTACAATGATTTATTATTTTGACAGTAAATCCCAAAGACAATTTTTGGGATCTCCGGCACTTGTCGAAATGTATCCGCCTGTTGAAATAGTGGAAATCACCGCAAGAAGCGGTAATGCAGTAAAACAAATAACTGCTGAAATTTCCAAACAGGAAATTGAAGTAATGGTGTTTTCAGCTCTATCATCAGCAACATTAACATGGCAAATGACAGGAAATACGGATGTATATATTTGTGGTCACAATCACAAATTATCAACAGATTACCATGTATGTCCATTTTATCCACTTACAGATGGACCAAATAAAGATGTAGATGGACAGGCAGCAGTATCCTGCTGGACAGAGGATGGGTTTGGCATTCCTGTGTCTCATGTAGAAGCACCCTTTGATGCAACTGACCATCCTACATTTAATCATTGGTACTTTAATATAGGATTAGGTACATTCCAGGCAAATAGAATTGAATATGATGCATTTTGTTCACAGGTTGGTTGTGTAGCCGGTATTGCTACAACATCTGCAGGAATAGGCAATTATGGAGCAATGAAATCTCATATATTCGGTAATCCCGATTTTATTGTAAGACAAAATATATCAGTTCCTGAAATTTGGGAATTACTTGGTTTTCCAACTGAAGCCGCATTGGATATTGAAGCAGATAAACGCGGTGGATGGATTTTGACCGATGATGAAGGAGTTGGTCTTCTTAATGCTATAGATGATGATGATATAAAATTCTATAAGCTTCCTGATGGAACAGTATTACCCAAATCAAATACTTATCTGAAAACCAGAGGAATAATATGGGCTTTAGGTGATTTATCTTTACGAGCAGGAGGTAATAATCAGGGACTTTATCATAAAGGACTAATTTATGTTCAAAATGATTTCAGTGAACAGGCTCCTGGTGGCAATTTTGATTTTTGGATACTTGGAGCAATGGCAATAAAAGGTCATATTGCGGATATGCATACATCGGGAAATAAGCGATTATTCTTTATGTATTCAAATGATGCATTAACTGAATCCGTTAGTTCTGCATCATATTTTAAAATACTTGGATGGAAGGAAAATAATTAATAAAAAATGGAATAATCCATTTAGCTTTATTGGAGTTAGATGAAAAGTTATCTTATTGATGAATTAAATGAACATGGTGAATTTATGAATGAAGAGGATATTGCTAAATTCATTATTCAGGCATATACTGGTCCATTTCATAGAATAAAAACAAAACCCAATGAAAAGCAGATCAAAAAGCAGATGATTAGTGAATTTAAATTGAACTTCAAGAAAACAAAACAAAAAGAAATTTTTCAGCAGGTTTCAGAAAATGTTTTGCGTCTCCATTTGGTTCCATTTATTAGAAAATACAAATCAGCAGATATATGCTGCGGTATGTTTATTAAAAATTTTGATTATTTTGAGGAATCCTATGCTTCAACAATACCAATAGATGATATAGCAAAATTACTTTCTGAAACAGGGATAATGGAAAATGAAGCAATTATTTCAATCATTAATAGATTCAACAATAATAATTTTGTACCATCCCATTCAGATTCTTACAAGGAACATTATAATCCTGCATATGTTGTAGTGCTAAATGATGTGATTAGGGAATATATTACAGTATTATGAAAAAAATAATGTTAATAATTATTCTCTCTTTAACTATAATTTTTATTTTATTTTTTTTACTAACTAATAAAACCACCATTGCTTCTGTAAATAATTCAAAAATATACAGAAAAGATATTGAGATCCATAAGAATATAAGAATTATTCTTGATGATATTGATAATTATTCTAATGAAAATTCTCTTTTTGATATTTTGAGAAATACGGTTTTTATTGAGTTATGCAAAATATATAAAATAGATATTTCAAAAAATGCTTTAAATAAATTTGAGAAGGATCAATTTTCAAACAATTCTAAGATTAGTAAAATAAAAGTATTGCTTGGAGAACACTTTGCTCACCATTTTCTTTTGCCATACTATTCTAATTATCAATTTGTATTTCACGCATTAAGCGATACTATTAAATTTCAAAAGGAAAGATTTAATGAAGCAAGGAACATTTTGAATAATTGGAAAGAAGATTATTCAGTTTTTCTTAATGATAATACTGAGTATTTTGAATCCCATAATACTTCATTTGACAGGGGAAGCATTATTGATAATTTTTCAGGCAAATACCTTAATAGTGATATCTCATATTATTATGTTATTAGATATGAAAATAATAATATTTTTGGTATGCGAGTCAAAAAGGTGAGCATTGAAGATATAATAAAATCCATTTCATCTTATATCAATATTGAATTGTATGATGAAAAACTTGCTCATTCATTATATAAAATTGCTAATGAAACCTATTGGAGTGAAATCATTTTCAAATGATTGATGTTTTTTTTGATAGAAATTATCTACTTCACTATAATCAAATAGTTATTAAAAAAGATAATTCAAGAATACCCTTTTCAATTGTTGAGTATAACAACCTCCGATCTCTGATATCAATCGGCTATCAAGGACCCATTTCATTAAATAGCAGTATTAATGCCGATAATCTTCTATCTGAAATAAAGAATACTGCTCTAAAAAATAATATTGTTACGGTCTTTATTCGTTATAATCCAGTTCTTGAAAATCATCTGCTCTTCAAAAATATCATTCCCATTGAAACAGCATCATCATGTTTTATAATTGATACAAAGAATGATTTTGATAATTATCTTAATAAGCGTCCACCTCGTTTACTTAGTATTCTAAAAAGCAAACCTAAATCCAATATAAGAACAAATATTCATATTGAAAAAAGTATAATAAAGAATGCCCTGATTTATAATAATGAGTATATTAACAGTATTGAAAATATTAAGCATTTGATTAATAGTGAACTTGCTGTACTTATTCAGGCATTTAATGAAGATGAAGAAATAGCTGCATCTATTTTTCTCAAGAATAGTAATAGTACTATATATGCACTAAATTACTCATCTGAAAAAGGGAAAAAAGAATATGCAAACATATTTATATTAATGCATTTTATTGAATATGCTTTTAGTTCAGGAATAGACGCAATCTATTTGGGGGCAGGATTAAATGATAATGATTCACTTGCACTTTTCAAGAAGCAATTTTCTACTCATACAAATAATGTATATCATTCAAAATTGATTATTAATAAATCTGTTTATAACAAATACAATAATGGAAATAATTATTTCCCTTCCTGGCTTGAAAAGAAAAGCATTCCATCCCTTATCCAAAAAATGTAGTTTCTATTTATTAATTTTATATTTTTCTTCTCCCATTTATCCATATTTCTTTCATCTCTGCCTCCGTGTATCATTCCTGCGAAGGTTTATTCCGAATAATTTGAGGTACATTCTGAGTAATTCGAAGAATGTATTAATCAAAACAGGAATAATTTGAGGAATATGTTAATCTTTGGAATCCAGTATTATCTTTCTTTTCTTTCTTCTCTTTTTTTTCTTTGCCAGCATACTCAGCGTACTAGTTACTTCTCCTTCTTATCCAAGCGATGCCATTGCAATAGACATTTTCTTTGTAATTTCATTATCAGAGCGTGAAAGAAGTACAATGGGACATTTTGCTCCAACAATAATACCTGCAACCTTTGAATCAGCCATATATATAAGTGCCTTTGCAAGAATATTGCCTGATGCAATATCGGGAACCACAAGAATATCTGCATCCCCTGCAACAGGACTGCTTATTTTTTTATGTTTTGCTGATTCCTTTGATATTGCCAGATCAAATGCCAATGGTCCATCAACAATACCATTAATTTGTTTCCTTTGTGACATCTTTGCAAGAAGTGATGCATCAATTGTTTCAGGCATATCAGGATTCACCTTCTCAATTGCAGCAAGAACAGCAATCTTTGGTTCGGAAATACCCAATTTTTTATAAAAATCAGCAGCATTATTTATAATATCTATTTTTGTTTTTAAATCAGGTTTTATATTCATTCCGCCATCTGTAATAATAAATGGTTTATGATATTTATCAATTTCAAACAATGCAATATGCGAAAGCAAGCGCCCTGTTCTTAGCCCCCACTCCTTATTTAATACGCCCTTTAAAAGAATTGATGTATCCACATAGCCCTTCATTAAAAATTGCGCATCACCACTATTAATTAATTCCACTGCCTTTTTTACTGCTTTTGCTTTATCCTTTTCATCAATGATCTTAAAAACATCAAGGTCTATATTTCTTTCCTTTGCAATTTTCTCCATATTATCTTTGTTTCCTACAAATATTGACTTTGATATGCCTTCCTTATATGCATCATAACATGCCTGCATAACTTTAGGATCATCAGCACATGCAACAGAAAGTGTTTTTTGATTGTCTTTTGCTTTTTCAATAACATCATTAAATTTCATTTAACAACTCCTTAAATTTTTCAATAAATATATGATTCTCCTGTTCCCTGCCAATAGTAATTCTTATAAATGCTGGCAATCCATAATTAGTAAGAGGTCTTATTATAATACTCTTCTTCTGTAATTCAGTGAAAATTTGTTTTGCATCTCTCTCTGTATCAAATGTAATAAAATTTGTAAATGACTCTATAGGATTAAATCCAAGAAGTTCAATCTCGTTTTTTAAAAACTTTTTACCTTTATCATTTTCTTTTCTACACATTTCAATAAACCTATCATCATCTAATGCTGCTCCTGCTGCCCTTTGAGCAAGTAAATTCACATTAAATGGAAGTCTTACTTTTGATATGTTTTCAATTAATTCTTTATTTCCAATCATATAGCCAACTCGCAATCCTGCAAGTCCATAAATTTTTGAAAATGTTGATAGAATAATCAAATTTTTATGTTTTTTCATTAATTCAACTGTTTTTATTCTACTATTTTTATCTAAATATTCATCATATGCCTCATCCATAATGATCAAAGTATCTTCATTTGTATTTCTTAGTACATAATCAATTTCATCTGCATTAAGCATTGTTCCAATTGGATTTGCCGGATTATCAATATACAATATTCTACTATCACTTTTATTTGCTGATTCTACTAATGCTTCAATATCATGGCAAAAATCCTTCATTGGAACATTTATTGTATTAGCACCTACAACGATTGGGCTAATAAGTGACATTATGAATGCATATTCAGACCTCACAAGATAATCCTCTTTATTCATAATTGATGTTACAATAAAGTGCAGTACTTCAACAGATCCATTTCCTATTAATACATTTTCCATATTGCAATCATATTTTTCACTTATCTGTTTTTTTAAATAAAAACTACTATCATCAGGGTATGAGTTCACATTCATAATTGATTGTTTTAAGACCTCCAATGATTTAGGCGATGGACCAAAAGGATTCTCATTTGATGCTAATTTAATGATTTCTCCCTTTAGATTTAATTCCCTTTTAAGTTCCTCAATAGGTTTACCATGAACATAAGGTTTAATACGATTTAGATTTTCAATAAATTTAATCATACATCACTCCATTCAAAATGTTTAGATATCGCCTGAGCAATATTAATTATATGATCACCAGCTCTTTCATAAGCATTTAAGATATCAGCATATACCGAATTGGATCCCATATCACAGATATCTTTTCTCATTCTACTAATATGATTATTAGCAAAAATTCTTTCATTCTCATTAAGTCGTTCTTCAAGAATATAGCATTTTTCAATATCCTCTATTGAATATGATTTTTCAATATTATTATCAACCAAAGCAATCATTTTCATTAATATCCTATTCATTTCTTCTATTTCACTAATTGCTTCATCAGAGAATTTCAATCCCTTTTCTTTTCTTATCTGATAATATTCAATTAAGTTAATTGACTGATCCCCTACCCTTTCAATATCATTTATTGAATGTATATATACAGGTATCTGGTCCGCTTCCTTTTCAAACAACTCACCTCTTGAAATATTAATAATATATTGAGTAATTATATTCTGCAAATAATTTGTTTTTCTTTCAAGAAATTTCACCTTGTCAATTTTGTCATCTTTGTTATTAATAATAATTTCAGTTGCTGTTTCCATTGAATTACGGGCTGTTTCCAACATATGTTTCATTTCTTTTTTCACCTGTCCAAGTGCAATTGATGGATTATTGAGAAGATTATTATCAAGATACTTTGCTTTTGTTGATTCCTTGATCTTGTCCTCCTCTTTAAGAGGAATAACCTTTTCTACAATTCTTCTAATTACACCTGTAAATGGAAGAAATATAAGTGTATTACAAACATTGAATATTGTATGTGAATTAGCAACATATCTTGCAATATTTTCTCCTGCAAGATTATTGCCCGGGGTTATCCAGTCAATAAGGCGTAAATATGCAGGAACACCTCTTATTTTTATAAAATAAAATCCAAGCATCATATATGTAACACCAATAACATTAAATAATCCATGCACCAATGCAGCCCGTTTTCCTTGTCTGTTTGATGATAATGCTGCGAATGTTGCTGTTATTGTAGTTCCAATATTCTCACCAAAAATCAATGGTACTGCACCATAAACATCTATAAGACCTTGTGAAGCAAGCACAATAGTCAGTCCAACAGTTGCACTTGATGATTGTACAATTACTGTAATAATAATTCCAGTCAGCATTGCAAGTAAAGGATTATGTGAAAAGTTCACGAAAAATTCAGTGATTTCAGGCGCATTTCTTAGTGGATGAACAGTTGCCGACATCATTGTCATTCCAAGAAACAAAAGACCAAACCCAAATAGAACCTCACAATAATTTTTATATTTTGAATGCTTTGCAAATAGAATCATAAATACACCAATAGCAATTGCAGGTAATGCATAATCAGTAAGTTTAAAAGCAATTAACTGAGCTGTTATAGTTGTTCCAATATTAGCTCCCATAATCACACCAATTGATTGAGCAAGCGTCATGAGACCTGCATTTACAAAGCCAACAATCATAACTGTTGTTGCACTTGATGATTGAATAATGCTTGTAACAAACAATCCTACAATAACACTAAAAAATGTGTTTTTTGTTAAAGTAGCAATTATGCTTCTCATTTTATCACCGGCAACTCTCTGTAATCCATCAGACATAAATTTCATTCCGAAAAGAAAAAGAGCAAGTCCACCAATTATACCAAAAATGATTTTCATCCAATCAAGTCCGAATATCTGCAAATTAATCACCTTTACCAAATCATCTTTATGATAAATCTTTGCCATAAAAATATTGTTTTCCATTGTCTTTGATACTTTAAATCTTGCTACAATAATTCCATTATCATCTGGATATACTTTTTCAACAAGGACATTACCTTCACCTTCAACAACAGTAAAATTAGCATAAAAATCCTTAATATTATGCAAACTATCGGGTTCAATTGTTATTTCTACCGGATTTTCAGTTATAGAATTTACTCTTTGATTTCCTTTAGTCCAATTTACAGTAATCTCAAATGCAGAAATGGTAACAGAAAAAAGTATTGTGAAAATAATCAGAATAATTTTTTTATTCATTTTTTCTCCATATAATTGTCATATTTCTTTTCTTCAAATCTCCTTTTCTGTATGAGAACAATAATTCGTGTTTACATATATTACATAATTCCATATTACTAATCTCACAAAATGGACTTAATGAATCATTAATAATTTGTCTAATATTTATTTGCGTTTTATTATTATCTGTTAAAGAACAGTATTTGTCTGAATATTTATTTATAAATAAACTTTTTACATCATCATCAACAACAAAATGTTTTTCACATATACCCTGCGCAATGATGACTTTGCTTTCTCCTTTGAATATTTTTGGCATTTCATCAATTATTCCATTCAGCACTCCTTTCCAACCGGCATGAACAATACCAAATGTTCCTCCATTATCTGTTGTAAAAAATACATTGTAACAATCAGCAGTAAGAATATATAATGCATTGGAATAATCATTTGAATACACTCCATCACAATCACTTTTATTGTTAGCAGAAAGAATAAGATTTGAATGAATCTGCTTATTATGAATATAGTTTTTGTCTTCAATATTAAGTTCCTTAAAAAACATTTGTCTGTTTTTTGCATTCTCTACATCATTATCACTCATATCTCCATTGTTTACTATTTCTGATTTTAATGAAATTGCAATATTATATGGTTTAAGTAAATCACTTTTTATGTATTTTATTCTATCATTCCTTATATCAAATGTCCCCAATTTTTATATCCTTTATTTGAAGTTGAATTTCATCTTTTCCCTGAAAATTGTTTCTTTTAATATAAAATGCCAGATTTACTACATTCTTATCATCTATCATTGCAGCAGATAATTCTTTGACTGCATTAAACCAAATACAATCTAATGTATGATTCCCGTAACCAGTTGTACACCTTAAGTGTTTGTTTTTAAATATAATTGGATATCCAAGAATATTTACATTTTTTGTTATAAGTAAAGGCATTGGATTTCCATATCCGAAAGGAGCAAGAAGACGAAGTTTCTTTTCAAGATTATCATTTATTTCATCCAAGGTTATTTCCGCATCAATTTCAATTGATCTAATTTTATCATCTTCTAAAAGGGAATTCTCAGCAATTTTTTCAAATTGATCAATAAATTTTTCAAGATTTTCCTTCTTTATTGTTATACCAGCTGCCAATTTGTGACCACCAAAAGATTCTAATAAATCATTAACTTTTATAAGAGCATTGTACATGTGGAAATCAGGAATTGACCTACCTGATCCTTTTCCAATATTATCAGTCAAAGAAATTATTATTACCGGTTTATAATATTTTTCTACCAATCTTGAAGCAACAATACCAATTACACCTTCATGCCAATTTTTTCCTGCAAGTATAATAGCATTCTTTTTATAAAGTTGCTTCTTCTCAATAATTTCTACCGTTTGATCAAAAACCTCCTGGTCAATTTTTTTCCTCTTTATATTTTCTTCATTTAGATTATGTGCAATAATATTGGATTCGCATTCATCTTCTGAAATGAATAGGCGCACTGCTTCATTTGCATCAGACATTCTTCCAACCGCATTTATCCTTGGTGCCAGCGCAAAACCAATATGAAAAGAAGTTAACTTTTCCTTTAATATACCTGATACATCACATAATGCTTTAAGCCCTTGGTTTTTAGTTACTTTTATTGCTTCAATACCAAAATATGTAATTATTCTGTTTTCATCTATTAATGGAACAACATCGGCAACTGTGCCAAGAGCTACAAGATCAATATATTTTTTAATATCCAAAAAATCTTTATTATTATATTTCAAAAAACCCTGAATAAGTTTTAAAACCACTCCTACTCCGGCAAGATATTTAAATGGATATTTATCATCAAATCTGTTTGGATTCAATATAGCTATTGCACTTGGGATATTTTCCATTACTTCATGATGATCGGTAATAATAACATCAATTGAATGTTTGTTAGCATAATCAACTTCCTTTAATCCGGTTATCCCGCAATCCACCGTAATAATAACATCAATATTTCTTTCTATTGCAATATTTATTCCTTTTTTTGAAAATCCATATCCATCATCAACTCTATTAGGAATAAAATAATCAGGATTAAGTCCATTCTCAACAAGAAAATTATGCATCAATGCTGTGGATGTGATACCGTCAACATCATAATCGCCAAATATCATAATTTTTTCTTTTCGCTCAATTGCTTGGTTGATTCTAATAACTGCCTTTTCCATATCTTTCATAAGAAAAGGATCATACATATCTTCAATCTTCGGATAAAGCAATCGTTCTATTTCATCTTCACTATCAAATCCTCTATTTATTAGAATATCAACAATAATTGTTGGAATACTCAATTTTTTTGAAATTTCATCTACCCTTTCTTTGTCAGGTTTATTTTTCATAATCCAGTTTGTATTCATAGTGTTTCCAAATCCTTTATATGCTTCAATTTGATAAGTTCAACATCTTTCGTTTCTTTTTTATAATTAAATGGTAAAATGATTTTCTTTATTCCCAATTGCTTTAAGTGTTTAATTCTTAATTCTATATCTCTACTTCCTGTAATTTCGCCGGATAAATTAATTTCTCCTATAAATGCTGTATCAGCAGATATGTTTTTCTCTCTATAGGATGATAAAACAGCATTCACAAAAGCCAAGTCGCATATTGAATCATCAATTGATATTCCACCTGATACATTCACAAACACATCCCTATCCCCAATATTAATCTTTAAATATTTATCCATAATCCCAAGTAGCATTTGATACCTTTTAAAATTAATTCCTGATGCAATTCTTTGCGGCATTCCATATTTTGATAATGAAACAAGACCCTGTATTTCAACGGCAATAGGAATACTTCCTTTATAAGTACAGGATATTGTTTTCCCGATTCCTCCTGTTTGACTTAAACTAAAGTGTTCTATGTTTTCAATAATTTCCATACCATTTGCTTTTAGGTTTGCCATTATTATTTCATCCGTTGAACCGAATCTGTTTTTTATGGATTTGATTATTCTCATTTCATTTTCAGATTTTTCAATAATGAAAACAATATCAACCATATGTTCAAGCGTTTTTGGTCCGGCAATGCTGCCATCCTTTGTAATATGACCAATTATAATAACAGGAATATTTCTTTTTTTTGTTTCCGAGCTCAATTCACCAAGAATGTATTTCACCATTGTAGGAGATCCACTTACACCTTTACCATCATCGCTATTTATTGTCTGAATGGAATCAATAATAATCATATCATAATTATCATTCAATTGTTCTATAATATCTTCAATACTCGGATAGGCAAGAATATTTGTATTTCCACTAAATCCCAATCTGTCAAATCTCATTTTCAATTGACCCGGTGATTCTTCACCGCTAATATACAGTATATTAGCATTTTCAAGTGATTGCATAAGCATTACCGCAAATGTAGATTTCCCCACACCAGGCGCTCCTGATAATAAAACAATCTCACCTTTCACAATACCATTTCCAAATAATCTATTTAAATGCTTATTGGTAAATTGTATATTCTCAATTTCGCTTGCTTTAATATCTTTTAAATTTACAATTTTTGTATGTTTTTTCTTTGCTGATTTCTTTTCTACATTAGTCATCACCATTGAATCCCAAAGTCCACAAGTCGGACATTTGCCGTACCATTTGACAGATACAAATCCACATTCATAACATCTGTATTCGGTTTTACTCTTCAAAAACATCCCTTTATTAATCTGTTTTTTGATATATCATCTATAACTATTTCTAATTTTCTAATACTTTTTTCAATTCTTAAATACATTTCATTGTCAGAAGTTAAACTCTTTAATGAATTATCATTTTCATTGTAAACAGATAATTCACTCTTAATAATATTTAATGATACCGATAGTGTATCCATCAATTGATTTAGTGTTTTACTGGCAATATTAATATTCTCTGTTATCTCTGAAACACCCTTGCCTGTTGTATGAATAACATCATTTACGCCATTTATTGATGCCTTTAGTGAATCCATAATATTGGAAATAACCTCTTTTGATGGTATAGCATCTTCAATCATAATTTTTATATCATTAAGAAGTATTGATGCTCTTGCAATTGAAAAATCATAATTCTCCCCTCTTAAGGTATCAGAAGGAAATACATAATCAATTCCTTCCCCGGGGTATAGCATAATGTATTTTGTACCTCCTATAACAGCATAATCATGAATACCTGCAATAGAATTATTTGGGATACTATGTTTCTTTTTCAATTCAATTTTCACTAATACGAAATCAGAAAGCAAATCAATGGATTTAACGCTACCACTCTTTACTCCCCTAAGTCGCACTTCGTCATTTACTCTTAGTCCATTGATGTCAACAAATTTCAATAAAACAAAATTACCAGATGAGCCAAAACGAATCTTGTTCATAAATATACTGACCAAAAAGAGAATTAATAATGCTGCAATCATTACAATTCCAATATACAATGTCTTTTTTTTCATACATAACCTGCTGATTTAAGATATTTTTTTACTGTTTCATTATTTGTACTCATAAATTCAATTTTATTACCAAAAAAATCTACATTACCATTATCAAGCATAAGAACAAAATCCGCAAAATCGAGAAAACCTTTAATATCATGAGTAATAATAATTGTTGTTCTCTTTTTTGAATTTGATAATTCCTTTATAAGTTCTATAATTGTCTCAGATGTAATAGGATCAAGTCCAGTAATTGGTTCATCATAGAAAATAATATTTGGTTCATTTATTAATGCTCTTGCAATAGCAACCCTTTTCATCATTCCACCGGATAATTCATGAATTTGCTTATCTGAAATATCTGTTAGATGTACTGTTTCGAGAATTTGAGTTACTTTTTCCGAATAATCCCGATTCCCTTTATTATAGATAAGAGGCAATGCAATATTCTCATAAACAGTCATAGAGTCAAATAGTGCATTGTTTTGAAATAAAACACCTATATTGCTTTTTACTTTCCTTATTTCTCTCTTAGGTGCAGAATTAATGTCAATATCCATAATAGAAATATTACCTGAATCAGGTTCTATAAGACCTAACATTGTTTTCATTAAAATTGTTTTCCCTGAACCACTTCTGCCAATTACAAGCAACACGGAATCATCAGGAAATTCAAATGAAATATTTTTAAGTACTGCATTATCAAAATCAATAATCAGATTTTTAACTGTTACCATATAAAAATAAGCCTTGTTAATAGATAATCCAAAACAACAACTATAATCACTGATGTAACAACCGATATTGTTGTTGCCTTTCCTACTGCTTTTGAACCATAGCCTGCATTAATAGAGAAATAACATGGAATAATAACAGTAAAAAAACCAAAAAATAGTGTTTTGATCATTCCACCAAAAACATTAAACATAGTAAAATTATTTTTTGTTCCCTCAAGAAAAGCACTTACAGAAACATTAAGTCCAAATACAGCAATAACAAATGCACCGAAAATAATCATTACTTCAACTAAAATTGTAAGAAAAGGAATAATCAAAGTGCCGGCAACCACCTTAGGCATTACAAGATACTCAATAGGATTAATTGACATAACTTCAAGCGCATCTATCTGATCCGAAATTTTCATTGAGGTCATTTCCGCAGCAACAGATGATGAAACCCTTCCGGCAAATGCAATGCCAGTTAATAAAGGTCCTATTTCAAGTATTACTGATTGGGTAATTAGAGTACTAAGGTAAACCATTGGTATATAATTTCGCATCTGAAATGCAATCTGATATGATGATACCATACCAATAAAAAATGCTCCAAATAGAAGTACGAATATTGTGTTAACTGAGAATTCATATATATCAGAAATTATAATTCTACGATATTTTATTATGTGTTTTAGAGATTTCACCATATCCCATAAAAAAACGGTAATATCTCCAATAATAAAAATTCTTTTTCTAATAGTATTTATTATTCCTCCGGGCCACTAAATTGTGTTTTTTGTTTAAATTGGGTTAAAGCCGGATCAAAAAGAATTCCTATATCACCAATGGGACCATTTCTCTGTTTTGCAAGAATAAATGTTCCATTATCCAACTTTACTCCCTTTTCAAAATCCCTATGTATAAAAATCACAACATCAGCATCCTGCTCTACACTACCGGAATCTCTTATATCAGATAATACGGGTTTTTTATTCTCTCTTCTTTCGGGATTTCTTGAAAGCTGAGCAAGTGCTATAACAGGAATCCTTAATTCCTTTGATAATAATTTCAAGGATCTTGAAATTTCGGTTACTTCAATTTGTTTATTCTCAACCCTTCTTCCAAGACGCATCATTTGAAGATAATCAATAATAATAAAATCAATATGTCTGTCTTTCTGTAAACGCCTTGATTTTGCTTTTATATCTATTGGTGTTCCTGTTGTTGAGTCATCAATATAAATTTTTGATTCACTGAATTCATTAAGTGCTACTGTTATATTATGATAATCATTTGTATTTATTTTACCTTTTCTTAAATCCTGTCCCGATATTTGTGCATGTGTACATAGCATTCTTTCAATCAATTGATCAGAAGTCATTTCCAGCGAAAAAATCAATCCTGAAAAATTTTGATGCACACAGGCATGAAGAAGCATATTGAGAGCAAAACTTGTCTTTCCCACTCCAGGCCTTGCAGCTAATACTATAAGTTCACCCTCGTGGAATCCAGTTGTAAGTGAATCCAAATCATCAAATCCGGTAGGCACCCCTGTTACAGTTTTTTTATCTTTCCTGTACATCTCTATTCGCTTTTTGACATCATCTATTTTACCGCTAATAGGGATTATATCCTGTTTGTATCTATGTTCCTGTACTTTAAAAATTTCCGATTCCGCACTATCAATTATTTCATCAATTTCTGCTTCACTATAACACAGTTCCGCTATCTTCTTTGATGTCTCAATAAGATGTCTTAAAACATATTTATCCTCTACAATTTTTATATATTCATCAATATTAGCAATATAAGCCAATTCATTTGTTGTTTCATCAACATAATCTTCTCCACCAGCATCACTCAGTAATTTTTGGCTTCTTAATCTTTCCTTAACAGTTAATAGGTCAATTTTATCATTCCTCTCAAACATTTCTTCTATACATCTAAAAATAATCTTGTTTTCATGAAAGAAAAAATATTCCCGCTTAATCTTTGATATTACTTCATTAAGTACTGTGGGAGCATCCAAAAGTACTGCTCCAACTACAGCCATTTCGGCTGCTTTTGAATAAGGTTTATCCATTATTTTCTCCCATAAGAGATTTTAGTAATTTTAAATTATCTGCAATTTTCTTTCTTGTAATTTCTTTTTGCTCTCCTTTCTGTATTAACAATGAAGAAGTATGATAGGTAGGAACTACAATTATTCCATTTTCAAGTTTATAATGATTTCCGCTAAATTGATTCATTGTTAATTCCATATTTAAAATCACCCGTGATGCAAATCTGCCTAATGTTAAAATATATTCAGGTTTAATCATATCAATTTCACGATTAAGAAACTCATTACATGCAACAATCCATTCTTTCTTAGGATCAGCATTCTGAGGTGGTCTGCATTTAACAACATTTGTTATATACACATCATCTCTTTGTAATCCAATATAAGCAAGCATTTGTGTTAATTTTTCTCCGGCTTTCCCAATAAATGGTTTGCCCTCTCTATCCTCATTTTTTCCCGGTGCTTCTCCAATAAGCATGATGCGGGCATTCCTGTTTCCATAACCAATAACTTTATTTTTAACTGTTTTATATAAATCACATTTCTTGCATTCTATTAATTCGGTTTTTAATTGTTCATATTCATCACCCGGGATAGATAGTTTCAAATGATCCCTATCTATAACTTCTGTAACATTCATACTGCTTCTGTAATGCTTCTTTTCATAGGCCAATTTCATAATTAGTGCATTCAGAATTTTATCCATTCAATCACCTTATTTGCAATTTCCAGCTTAGATCCTTTCTGATGTTTAAGCTTTTTACCTTTTTTCGTTAATATAGATATTACTGTTTTATCTGATCCAAGTGCATTAGGAGAATTAATAATAATATAATCAAGATTTTTTTCTTCTAATTTCTTCTCTGCATTTTTTTCATGATTATCAGTTTCTAATGCAAATCCGATTTTTAGAATATTTTTATTTTTCAGTTTTTTCAAAATATCTATATTTTTCACTAATTCAATTTTTAATTTATCTGTTTTTTTAATTTTCTTATCTGAATATTTTGCCGGCTTATAATCAGATACAGCTGCAGACATTATCAATACATCATGATTATTAATATTCTCTTCAATTTTTTCAAGCATCTCATCAGCATTGTTAATCTTAATGTTTTTAGAAAATTCCGGTGGTTCAATACTTAAATCTCCATGAATAAATGTAATTACTTCCGCTTTTGCATAATAACATGCTTTTGCCATTGCTTCTGCCATTTTACCACTTGATAGATTTGAAATAACTCGCACAGGATCAATTTTTTCTGAAACGGATCCTCCGGTAATAATGATTTTTTTTCCAATTAATTTATCTGATGGAAAAATGACTCTTTTAATAAGATTGTAAATATTATTTGGCTCAGGCATTCTTCCTTTCCCAAATGTATTACAGGCAAGGAATCCTTCATCTGGCTGCATAACAATATAACCTAAGTCATTAAGTTTTTTTATATTCATCTTCACAATAGGATTATCCCACATCCGCTCATTCATTGCCGGTACAAATATTGTTTTCTTATTACATGATAAAAAAACTGTACTTAAAAGGTCATCGGCAATCCCATTTGCGCATTTACCAATAATATTTGCTGTTGCAGGAGCAATAATAAAAACATCAGCCCAATCTGTTAAGGAAATATGAGAAGTATCGGTTCTGTCCGTCCATAAGGTATCATATGCTTTTTCACCTGACAATGTTTCAATTGTTGCTTTTCCTATAAATCGCTTTGCATTTTCAGTTAATATTACCTTAACATTATACTGATTCTTTTTAAGAAGACGAATCAAATAACAGGTTTTATAAGCAGCTATACATCCTGTTATCCCAATAAGGATATTATTCGTTATCCTTGATTTTGTCATCTAATTTTCCATCTCTGAAATCATTTATTGAAGCAGCCATTGGATCAGTTCTTTTTACACCATCAGGAGGAGTAATATCACCCTTTATGAAATATGTGTAATTTTCTTCATGATACTTCTTTGCGCGCTTTGCAATAAGTACACAAGCAAGATACTTGTTTTTCGACCTTTTATAAATCTCCTCAATTGATAAAAAATCCATTTATATCCTCCTTTTATTAATTACAATATTTTCAATCTCTTTATATGTTGATCTTATTTCATTGTTTTCAACGATAAATTCAAATTCTCTTACAAAACTCATCTCTTGTTCCGCATTCTTAAGTCTCTTTTTAATTACCTCATCATTGTCAGTACCCCTTTCCTTAAGTCGCTTCCTCAAAATCTCCATTGATGGAGGTACAATAAAAAGCATTAATGCATTTGGATAACTTTTCTTTATTTCCATTGCTCCCTGTACATCAATATCCATTAATATATCATTGTTTCTCTTCAAAGCATTATCAATGTTTTCCTTTGGTGTTCCATACCAATAGTCATGAACAAAGGCATATTCAGCAAAATAATTTTCATTTTTTTTAATAATAAATTCTTTTTCAGATATGAAATGATAATTTTTTCCTTCAGTTTCATTATTTCTTATTGGTCTTGTTGTTGCTGAAATGGAATATTCAATATTATCAAGTTGTTTTTTTAGCATTTTACATAATGTTGTTTTTCCTCCACCTGAAGGAGAGGTTACAACAATAACAAAATTATTCCACATTCAATACCTGCTCTTTTAATTTTTCAATATTCTCTTTTATAGTAATTACTGAAGAAATGATTTTGATATCCTCTGATTTTGATCCAATTGTATTTGATTCTCTTAGCATTTCCTGCAAAACAAAATTCATTGATGAACCACTTTTAATTGATTTTAGTTTTCCAATATGTGATTTTAATCTTGATAATTCCTCGGATATATCCATTTTATCAGCATAAATCAGAATATTTTCTAATATAAGTGATTCATTCTTTTTGATCAATGTTCGTAATTTTTGTTCTTTCCTTTTAACACATTTTTTTGAATTCTTAATAATTATCAATCTCTGTTGTTCAATGATCTTCAAATATTTACTAATTTCTACTGATATTTCCTTGCCCTCTGTTATACGCATTTTATTAAGATTGTTAATTATTAGATTTGAATTTGTTAGTATTTGTTTTTCGGTTTTTTTCCCAATTATCATTTCAGGCATTAACATATCCATGTATTTTGTAACTATTAGATTCTGTAAATTGTTATCTGCCTTTAAATCAAGATTCTTTATTCTTTTTATTATTTCCTTTATTGTACCGGAAATAAAAGAAGTAGTATAATCCGTTTTAATACCAAAATAAACATTTCCTCTTTTTACTGTTTGTGAAATAATTTTTCTAAGACCTATTTCCAATTTTGATAATTCATATGGCAATTTTACATTAATATTCAGATTTTTACCATTAAGGGTTTTCATTTCCATAGTAATGTTTCCATAATTCTTTATAAAAAATGCTTTTTTAGCATAGCCAGTCATACTCTTCATATTAAAACTCCAATAAAAATGTTACAGGTCCATCATTAATAAGAGCAATCTGCATGTAGGCACCGAATATCCCGCTCTGTGTTTTTACATACTTAGAAAATTTCATTAATAATTTATAAAATAGCATCTCCGCATCATCCTTATTCATACTTTCTTCAAATGACGGTCTTTTACCTTTTGAGAGAGATCCATAAAGCGTAAACTGCGATACCAAAAGAATTTTTCCTTTTATATCCACAATACTATTATTCATTTTTCCTTCATTATCCTCAAATACTCTCATGCCAATTATTTTATTAACTGCCTTTTCTATCTTATTTTCATTATCATTATGAGTAAAGCCTACAAAAATCAGTAATCCTTTTCCTACCTTTGCTTTGATTTCACTTTCAATTGATACTGATGCTTTACTTATTCTCTGTATTAAAAGTTTCATTATATCCATCCTTAAACCCTGCAATAAACCAATTTATATACTTATCAGAATGTGATGTTATCAGATTTCCGCTCCTTATTACATTATATGCAACAAAATCAATATCAGCATCTTTGTATTTTTCATAAATTCTGTCATTAAGCTGCATACTGATTTTTTCATCCTTCACAATACCTGATTCAAGTAACATTAATCCGGATAATCCAATAGTAGCAATTATACCGTCTTTTTCATTGATTTCCCTAATAATTTCCTGCATTTTTTCATTGCCGGATAATCGTAAGATACCACTTCCACTCGTAATGATCATAAAATCTATATCCAAATCCATTGAATCTAATGAAGTAAATGGAACAATTTTCATACTATTATAACCAACACATGTATTATATTTGTCTGAAAGTATAAAAAATCTAATATTCTCTTTTTCAAGAAATTCAGATATTTTCACATATTGTACTTCATCAAAGTCCAATCCGGGTATAAATAAAGCACCAAGCGGCAATTCCTCCGCCTGAGTAAGATTAAATACCATTAATATACATAATACAATAATATATTTCATAAGAAAATATATTATACGGACTTTATTAGAATAGTCAAGAATTCTTTATTCTTTAATTATTATATATATTTAAGGGGTTGACTTACCAAAAGTTCATCCTGAAAACTCTACCCGCTCTACCAATGAAGGATCTCATATTTTATCTGTCTTTTCGAATACGCTCTTGCTGATGAGGCAATAATCATTCCTGCGATTTACTCAGAATAACCTTGCCGGCATTCATTCTTATCATTTTTATTAAACAATTTTTCTACTTTTTTTACCACCATTATCTGAAATTTCGTTCCCTATTTCCAATTTGGAAAATGTCCCAAGTTGTGTCATAAGTTTGTCGCAAGTTCATAATATTCCTTTTATATTAAAATAATATATTGTTTTTTTATTATATTGTGCTATTCATAGTAACCAAATATTTTTATTATTGGAAGTATTTTTCTAATAAAACCTTGCTACAGTTTCAAGCCTATCAGGAGTTAATAAAGCATCTACGGGCTCACGCCCGTAGTATTCTTGGCGTAATAAAACACCCCTGAAACCCTGTATTTATAAGGGTTTTAAGCCATGCTGATTGTATATTATTGTCGTGAGGATGTCACATAAGGATATT
>CBDUZN010000002.1:0-45377 GCA_965371715.1 uncultured bacterium
ACTGTAGGCTGTTATAATTCTGCGTTTAGTTCTTGGGATATTCGGCTCTGCATAGGGATCGTATAAGGAATATGTCATATATAAATAATCCGTATCTGGATCTCTTATAATATTGTTACCATTATTTGGTCCTGTTGCATTCTCCGAATATGACCACATATAGGGTTCTATATTGCTATAATTTGTTAAACATCCACCTTTATAATATGTTAATGATAATATTTTTGTATTATCAATATTTTCATTCTCAAATATTACTTTACCATCTATATCTGTTATTCCTCTGTTTATACTGCCATCGGCATATTCCATATCCACTGTACATCCAGGCATAGGGACTCTATACGAATCAATAGGAGATATTTGCGGTTCTGTTTTTACTGTGATCTCAATATTTGTATTCTTTAATACAGGTATTTCACTTATATGATCTATATATAATGGATCCCCTATAACAGGTATTTCAAATATCCTCATGGGTCCCAATATACTATCATTATCGGAATAATATTTCACTTTGATAGGGTCCTGTATATTTAGTGTTGAAATTGGCTAACCTTAAACTAGCATTCCATATTGTGTCTGTTGCCTTTGTCTGCTGCATTGTTCCTCTATAATAAACAGTATCATTCTGTGATACTTCCACTACAAGATCACCCAATATTTTTATATTATTAAATCTGATCTCAAGATCCTCTGTGTGATTACACAATACATTTTCTGGGCTTGAACTAACTATGCACGGTTTATACATATCATAATAGTATAGTAGGTTTTTTATCCCTGCATAATTGTATTCATGACATATATTGTATGCTATCTCATAGATCCTTGCATCATATTCACACATTGGTATCCAGAACACCACTTTTTGTCTTCCATAATTGGTATAATATTTATAGTAAATAGCTTGGCTTGAACTTGAATCATACGATTCCCCTGATATTTGACCACTAATATCATAAATACTATCTTTCTCTTTTAAAACCCACTGATGAATAGTATCGACAATCTCCCATTCATAATGCTCAATATCTCCCAAAAACATTCTTCGTGTAAAAGTATTTGCTAATCTTTCCATATCTTCTAAATCAAATATAGGATAATTTTCTGATATTGATGATTTAAAATAATCATAAATAAATTTATGACTTATTCTTGAATGAGATACATCTTCCGGTCCATAAGCCTCTGATTCAGGTTCACAATATCTATATTTCCAAAACAATGAATTGGTTTCATCATCTACAAAAATTGTACTATGAAATATTTTTGCTAGTTCATATGCTTTACGCCTATATTCATCATCCTGATCTACCTCGTACATTCTTAATAATGCTGAACCCATTGATGCAAAATAATTAATGGATATAGGATTATTTATCTCAATTCTTTCATTACACTGATTTCTCCAAAATATTAGATCAATTGATTCGTGAGTTAACCATACATACACCTTATATTCACCATAATTAAGCCATTCATCATTATGAGCATTAATGCTTAATGCTATTTCAGATAAATAATTATCTCTTGAAAGAGGATATTCATCCCACAATAAGTCACTATCCAACATTTTTGCAAAGTGAATCATTGGCTGTATAATATGTGCAGTATGTACTACATAGGGTGCTGCAAAACATTTATCCGGGTATTCCAAATTTATCTTTTCATCCGATAAATTATCAATTGTTCTGCTATATCTTCTAATAAAAAATGAATCCAAATCCCATAAATGTTCTCCTTCAGGTAGATCTCCTTTGTAATACCTAGGATTCCTTAAATTACGCCAAAGTGGTAATACAATTGAGTCAGTATCGGAATATGATATATCGCTATGATCCAAATATGTTATTACACCTCTATTGTCATCTCTAACCTGAAGTGTTAGATCTATATATTTATATGCACTATCCAAATATGCTTTATTTTTTGTTGCTTCATACATCTCAATAAAACAAAGCATGCTCACTCCCAATCCATAACCCATCTTTGATTTGTCATTCCCAATACCTTCATCAAAGACATTGTTTGCTCCTTCATAAATAGAAGTGCTATTAAATTTATTTATTAAATCACTTTTTCTTAATGTCCCAGCTCCTCCCTCAAAGGCATTTACATTTATAAGTAAAATCAAAATCCCAATCATTAAAAATAAACTCTTCCTGAAATATACTTTAAATATAATTGAACTATTTACCATTCTTCGCCTCCATGATTAAATTTATTAATTTACAATATAATATCTCTATTATATTAATTCTTTTTTTCTTTGTCAATATGAAATCATAAATATACAGTTCTCATAAAAAACAAATATCAGATATGCGGAAAAAGACAAACAATAAAAGAGCTTCTGTTAATTCCACTTTTTTAAAATATATTTTATTTTGGAAAAAGACGGGATTGTTAGCGGTAATTAATAATCATCCCTAAATCCTGATTGGTGAAACAAATATAACTTTTTCATTCATCATATATACTTCACCGGGCTTACTCTTTCTTTTTTTTGTAACATATCTTATCTCAGTGTATGACACTGCAACAAGTGATGAATGTTTGCCTGCTGAATAGTATGCTGCAATGCTTGCTGCATATTCAATATCCTTCTTTTCAGGTTGTCTGCCTCCAGTAACCAAAATAATATGTGAACCATGCTTTTCTCTTGCATGAAAAAATATATCTTTTTTTGAAGCAATTTTTGTTGTAATCATATCATTCTCAGTTGCACTTCGTCCGGCAATAATCTTAAATCCCCCTGGTGATAGAAATGTTCTGCCAATTCTCTTTTTTTCTTTCTGCTTTTTTACCTTTTCTTCAACAATCTCCATCTCGCCGTTCTCTACCTTTTCAATCTGTTTAATGATTGCTAATAATTCAGATTGTTTTGATTTTAATCTTATTCTATTGCTTTCAATCCGTTTATTCACCTTATCCATTTCTTTAAAATATTTTGTCATGTTCCTTTGAGCATTTAATGATCTATCCAATTCAATTATAAGTTCCTTTTCAGGATTTATTATTGACATAGCAATTAATTGATCTTTTCCTTTTAAATCATTTAAATGCATTTTTATTGTTTCTGCCTTTTCATACAATTCATCAACAAGTGACTGTTCTTTTTGTATATTCATCATTAATGCAATTTCTTTTTCCAGCTTTTCCTTTTTCCTTATTAGTTTTTCAAACACAATATTAGTGGATTTCTCAATTTCATTTTCATAATCCCTTTTTCTCAGTTTTTCAATCAATTCAGATATATTCTCTGATGAATCCAAATATGTTTCATTCTCAACAATAAAGGGAATTATATGATATGTGTTCTTTCTTATATAAGTGTTAAAAATCCGTTTTTTCAATAATTCTTCCGGCATAATATTAAATTTTTCTACATATTCCTTTTCTTCATTATTGAAATACATTATTATTTCTTTTTCTTCAGGAACAGTATATTTTTTACCCGGCTTTTCCAATACATTTCCTTCACGATTTTTCAAAAATGAATATTGATTAATTATTGTATTCTGTTTATCTGTAATATATAGATTAAATTTCCCGGGAATAAATTGAACAAATACTTTAATATCCGCATCTGTAATAAATTCAATGATCCTATCCAATCCAAACTGCTTTATTTCCAAAACAGTTCTACCCTTTAAAAGAGTAGAGAGTACATCATTAAAACCATGTTTAATCTTTTTTAATGTTCTTTCAGATATATACATATAGGGACTATTTCTTTTTGTGTGTATAATTATGTGTTGCTCTTTATCTGTTACAATATTCAAGTACTTTTTTTTACTTATATAGAAATTCTCTATTCTAAATGGCAATATTTGCTTTAACTCATATTCCTTTAAGTGAAATAAATTTAATGAAGAAAATCTAATTGTCTGCATATTTTCTGATAAATTGAATGCATTTAATACCCATATAGCTTGATTTGATTTCCCATGTTGGATCATTTACTATAAGAGTAATAATTGCATAATTTGTTTTCTTACCTTCATAAATACCCATAAACCAATTATAGAATCCTCCGGGATTTTTCCCATAAAGAGATCCAGTTTTTGCATATGTTTTTTCTGTAATTTGGGGGAATTTTATAAACATTTTTTTTGATGTACCTTTCTTAGTTGTTTCAGAAAGTGCTTTCATTACAAAATTATTTGTTGTTTTGCTTATAATCTTCTTTTGTATTTTTCTATCTGTCTTATTTATAAATGGAACAATCAAATTTCCATCATTGCCAATTGTCATTGCAATCATAAGTGCGTGAAAAGGTGTTGTATAGGAATAATCAAGTCCGGATGTTAATTTTATTAATTCATTATTTCCTTTGATCGAATCAATATATCCCAATTGCATTCCGCTAATTGTTGAATTATTAAATAGGAATTTTTCAGCATATTCTACAACTGATTCTTTCCCAAGCACCATTCCAATCTCTGCAAAAACAGGATTATTTGACTTTGCCGCTCCCTGAGTAATTGTTGAATATATTGCTTTCTGTTTTTTTCTGATACTTAAATAATCCTTTAATTCCGAATACATTGAACCATAGTATTTTATTCTTGAATCAGGTTTATATATGCCTTTTCCAATTGCGGCAGATAATGGTATGATCTTAAAAAGAGAGGAACATACAAGATTTGAATTAATATATTCTCCTTTAAAATATCCCCTCTTTGAATATTCGGCAATACCAATAATTTGTCCCGATCTGCAATCAGCAATAATTGCCACTCCATAGGGAACCTTGTGGTTTTTTAGAACAAGTTCCATATCTTCACACATTTCCTTAATTAGTCCCGTATTCTCATAATTCCCTGTTCTTATTACATAAGCATATTCAGCAGGGGTATCATTTTGAGGTAACATTTCGCTGCATCCGGTTAATAATAATATTAATAATATAAATGCAAAAATACTTGTTTTCATAATAAATTCATTATACGACTTTTAATTATCCATACAATATCTTTGTATTTTATTAAAGGTATAAATCATTCCTATTGACATCATAGCATTTCTTTTTTAGTATTATAATAGTTAAATAGGAGTTATTATGAAATATATTCTAATTGTATTTTTAATGGTAATATTAATGTTGTCATTAAGTGCTGATCCAGACATTGGCTTATTAAAAGAAACAAATCGCATTTCTTCTTTGATCCCAAAACTGAGTGATAGAACAGATTTTTCATTTCAGTCCGGTGTTTTTAGTACAATAAATGAAAATTATACATACTCTGTTTTTCGTGCAGGTTTTCTTAAGGATATTAATCCTAATTGGTCACTTAATTATGATGTTAGTTATGCCAATTTCAATTTTAATGAGAATAAGGCATTTGCCGGCATTGGAGTAAATTATCATAATGATAAATTTATGTTCAGTATATATATGAACAAATCATTTGATGCTGATAATTCATTATTTACTAAATTTAATCAAAATTATTAATTAATAAATAGTCAAAATAAATTTAAAAGGAGGATGGCTATGAAACAAATAATAATACTACTTTTTCTTATAATTTCCATAACAATTTTATCTGCAGCAGATATCAATGTTAATGGATATGTACTTCATCAAAATGGTTCAACGCAACAGGTTACATTGCCTGATGTTACTATCCCTACGGGTTGGTATCTTGTTGTCGGACGAAGTGCAGATCAAACTACATTTGAATCAGAGTGGGGTGCATTGCCGGGAAATGCTATTTATTTTAATAGCGGTGGTTCATGCCCTCAAATAAATGGTGCAGAAAATTATTATCTTAGAAATGCATCTGCTGTTACTATTGATTCAACCCTGCAGATTCTTGCAGGCGCAAGTACTGCCGAAAGAGATAGTACTAATGTAAATACTTGGACACAATCCGTAAGAACTGATGGCACACCTGGAAGTGGGGCTATTGGTGGATTTGATGTAGGGCTTGTTATTAATGAATATTCAGACGCTGTTACATTTAGCAATGAATTTGTTGAGATCTATAATGATGGAACAGGTTCTGCTCCTAATGTTGCTCCTGCAGTATCTACTTCACATAATCCCGACCCATTACGGGATAGTGATAATTTATCTATTGTTGCAATAATTACAGATGATAGTGGAATAGCAGCAGATACATTATTCGGCAGATTAAATAGTGGAGCATGGAATTCATGGCAACATGATTCAATTGCAGGAAATAATTATTATTATACAAATATCGGCACTTTTAGTGAAGGTGATGTTGTTGATTATTTTGTTAGAGCAATTGATGATAGCTCGGCATCTACATATTCCGATACAACAAGTATTAATGTTCTTGCTATTCAAACAGGAGATTCCCTTAATATTAATAATTATCAGATAAAACAGTATAGTGCTTCATATACTTATACATTTGGGGATATTACTCTATTTGATGGAGAATATATTGTTATTGGAAGAAATGCTGATAAGGCTGCTTTTGAAACATTTTGGAATGTATCATTGGCTGCTAATGTTATTTATATAAATGGAGCAAATTCTGCTCTTTCAATAAATGGAGCAGAAACATTTTCTCTTCATGATGCTACTCCATCTCTTATTGATTCATCAACATCAGCATTGGTTGGCGGAAACACTGTTGTTAGAGATGCTACAAACCTAAATACATGGACACAATTTGATGATACTACCGGAACTCCCGGAAGCGGGGTTACCGGCGGCAATGATGCCGGCTTTGTTATTACAGAATATTCCGATGCATCAGGCACTGGTAATTATATTTATGAATTTGTAGAAGTATTCTTTGATGGAAGCGGAACATCATCAAATACACCTCCTGTAATGGATTCCACAGCAGCATTGCCAAACTTCTTTGAACCAGGAGATACTGTAACCTTTATACAGTATATGCATGATGATAGTGAAATTGCTCAAGACACATTCTTTCTTAGAGTCGGAATTGCAGGTTCATGGACAAATATCCAGAAAGATTCTGTTTCAAATCAGGGATACTATTATCCCATTGGCACTTTCAATCAATATGATACAATCTACGGTTACACTAAAGCAGTTGATGATAGTAATGCTGTCACCTTATCAGATACGCAATCAACTGTAGTTGATTATTATACTCCTATATTTTCAAATAATGAAATAGATCCTGTTATACCTGATGCAGGAACAACAATATATTCTTCAATTGATATTTATGATCTTAATGGAAATATTGTAGCAGATACACTTCATTTCACTGTAAATGGCGGCTCTGAAAGTACTGTTATAGCCGATGATACAACAGGAACCACTTTCAATTATACTTTCGGAACATTCGCAGCTGGTGATACTGTTGATTACTATTACAATGCTATTGATAATGATGCCCATTCATCACAATCAGACCCCTATAGTTTTATTGTTATTGAAACAATAAATAAAGATATAAAAATTAATGAATTTTGCTCAAATGGTCCATCTCTTGGAGATGTAACTACTGAATGGATTGAATTATTCAATGCTGGCTCATCAACAGTAGATATTTCAAATTATATAATTTCTGATGAAGAAGGTTCATTCAATATCCCATCCGGAACAACAATTGATGCTAATGACTTTTTCGTTCTTATGAATAATACTGATTCATTCAATGTTTATTATACCTTGCCTGGAGGAATTGGCAGTTTTGAATATAAGGATTCATTAACAGGTTCATTTGCTCTTTCCAATTCAGGTGACCAGATAATTTTATATAATGCTGATACTATTCAAGTTGATTATGTTAATTATGGCACAGGAACAAACCCCGCACCAAATCCAGGAGATTCGCTTTCTGCAACAAGAATTCCCGATGGAACAGATACAGATAATTGTACAAATGACTTTTCTATTTCTTCTGAACCATCTCCTGGTTCCGGGACAGTATCAGGTCCATCTATTTCAGGAATATCAAGAAATCCCATTCTACCCTTAAGCACAGAGGTAGATACAGTAAGAGCAACAGTAACAGATACTGACGGTGTTTTTTCAGTTGAACTTTTTGTTACATCAAGTAATCCCCCTTCTGTTGATACACTTACTATGAATCCTATTGGTTCAGATATATATGAATGTATAGTCCCTGTACATCTTGATGGATGCAAAATAGAATATAACATTTATGCTGTTGATAGTGTTTCAGATAATTCATTTGCCCATGATGTTGGAAGATTCTTCTGGGGTTATACTTCCATTCCAACAATCAAAGCAATTGATACCAATGGATTCCCTCTCTACTATGATTATCAGATTCGCTCAACCGGTATTGTAACAACTCCATCTAATGTATATTCAACATTTGCTGATATTCTCAATTTCCAGGAGAATTACAGATTAGGTGCCGTTTTGAAAACAGATACAAGTGCAGTTGATGTTGTTCCCGGAGATAGTATTACTGCAACAGGAACAATAGGTATGTGGAATGGACAAACAAGAATTGAAGATCCCTATTCTGGTTTAATACTACATTCAAGCGGACATGTAATTGACACAATTTATATTACTGCTGATCAATTAATGGATACAATAGGTGAAGATTATGAAGGCTTACTTGCTCAGATATATTCAGATGGTATATATTCAGGTACATGGCCCACGGCAGGAAATAGTGGGGGGTTATGGATGAATAATCATGATCCTGCAGATATTTCAAAAGGTAATATTAGCGATACATTTTATATGTGGATTGATGAAGATACGGATATTGACAATAATATAGAACCAACATGGAATGCAAGAGTTATTGGTATTGTTAGTCAATATGATGTTTCATCACCCTACTTTGGCGGATATCAAATTATGCCTAGAGCTTATACCGATGTAACTACATCCATAACAGCTATTAAAGATTTCTTTTTAACACTTTCTATTGAACAGAATGGATTAATGTTAAAATGGAACATTAAAGGCGTAGATAATATCTCAGGATTTAGAGTGGAAAGAAGAGAATCGGGAGAAACAACATATAAAGTATTATCTTCACTCTCACCAAATACATATTCATTTACAGATAAAAATGTTTCATTTGATAAAATGTATGAATATAGAATCCTTGTAATAACAACAGATGGTAATACCTTAACATATAAGGAAATTCGCACATCCCTATCAATGCTTATAAAGCAATCATCTGTAAGAATTGATAATAATCCGGTAACAATGGGCACATGGATGCGATTTGTTTCTCCAAAAGAAACAAATTTAAGAGCATCCCTGTATGATATATCAGGAAGAAATGTTTTAGAAGTAGCAGATGGTATAGTAGGTGCAGGATTTACTAATATATTTGTTAATACTTCTTCACTTTCATCGGGTATTTATTTTCTAAAAATTGCTTCAATGGATTTTAATAAAACAATTAAGATTAATATTATTAAATAAGATAAGGGAAAGCATGTCTTTCCCTTCCTTTTTTAGGAATACAATATGAAAAAAATTGTTATACTTATTATTATTTTGTTTGCTTTCATAGTTAATGCCTATGATTTATCCTTTATTCTCACAGACAATCCGCGTAAAGAGGTTTTTTTCTCTGGTGAATTGGATATGACAAGTTTGGGATTATCTCCTATTTCATCGGGGTTGGATTCCACAATTTATTCTGGTGTGAATACATATATTGATTATAGGGCATTATTGCCATTTGGTATTGAGTTTAAGATTTTTTATGATACAAATAATAAAAAAATCGGACTTGGTTCAGCATTTAATTATATGATTCCTCTAATGCCTATTTCCTCAAGAACATATGTTGAATACAGAAATACAAGAAATACAAATATTGCTCAACATTCATTTTCAGCAGGTCAGATCATTATGATTGATCTTATTAGCATTATTAAGGCATATTATGAAATTGCTTATGAATCAAACCTTAAAGATGGTTTTATGAAAGCAGGGGCAATGATTGCTGTTCCATTTGAAATAATGTATTTTGAAAAATTGGCTATTATTTTTGAAGACGAATTCTTTACTTTCACAAATGGAATGCAGAACAAATTTCTTACAGGTATCTGTATGACAACATGGGGACATCAATTTTCCTTTACATTATCTCGTTTTAATACATATTTTCCCTACGAATATTCAGGTTTAGATAATGAGTTTTATTTTGGATTTAATATAAAAAGGAATTTTGATTTTTAGAATAGTATTATTTATTTCATCTGAATAATGCATAAAAAATAATATTTGTACCCATTTTTAATGCTTGCTCCCTTTTCTCCCACGGGTCCTTATGCGTTTCATAAATAGCCCATCCATCAGAAATATTTGTATTAAATGTATATAGAACAGACATTTTACCATTAATAAAGATACAGTAGGAAATAGGATTTCCTGTATAGTGTTCATGTATTTTTGGCATATCATTAAATTTGTAAATATTTGAGTAAATTTCATTATTAACAGGTAATTTTATTACATCTCTATCATCAAATAATTCATTCAGAAAACCTGTAATATCCCGATTGAATCCATAATCATCATCTATATATAAAAACCCTCCATTTAACAGGTATTCTTTTATATTATCAAGTTCATTTTTCGAATATTTAAAACCTCCATGCCCCGTAATAAAAAGAAAGGGATAATTCATAATTCGCTTATCTGATATCCTGAGAATTATTTGCAATGTATCCATTTTCAAATCGGTATTTTCATTAATATATTTTGCAAGTATTTTAAGACAATGCTCATCATTGTACCAATCACCACCATTATATTTAATACGCACAGGAGTGAAATCAAATGCAGATAAGAAAAGTGATATGAACAGAATAACGATTAATATCATTATTCTGCGAAATACCATGTTAAACCACCCTTTATAAGATATTCATTATTGTTAAAATTCAAATTGATTCCTGCATATAGATCTACATCTATTATTTTTGTTATTATTGCAGAATATAATTCATTATTATCATTATAGGATATAAATAATCCAGGTATCAAATTTCTATTAAAAAATGCTTTTTCAATAAAACTATTAATACTAAATTCCATTTCATTTTTATATGAACATATTCCATTAAACATAATATAATTATATTTTATTCCTGTTGATGCCTTTAATGTGTATTGCATTGAATCCATCTCTCCCATTACAGCAATATCTGAAAATATATTTGCATTGGCAAACCTTAAACCACATTCTACTATGTTCTCATTATAACCGGAATAATTTATAAATGATGAAAGTGAAGGAATTATTCTATATAATAGTCCTGCTGCAATTTTAATTTCATTATTATATAAAAACATTGGTACAAAAGTAAATTTATTAAATCTTATCGGATATATCAGAGTAATATCTTTTTTATAATCCTTATTATTAATGTCATATTCAAAAGTACCTGATAAATGAACACCCTTAACTGATAGAGATACCCTTACAGGTAATATTTTTCCATTATCATAACCACCGAGAATATAACCATATTCCGATGAGTAACCCATCAGAACATTGTATTTATCTCTATCTATATCAGACATTAATAAAATGCTTTTATATTGTAAGTGCAATCTGTTTTTATAATCATAAGGATTCTCATTTATCATTGAAACCAATGTATGACTTCTTAAATAGTAATCATTATCCTTATAGTATAGTGAAGCATATATGCGATTTCTCAAATTACTGTTAATAAACCCAATTCCATAATTAAGATCATTTGAATATTCCTCAATCATATATGCTTTTTCCGTTCGTCTATCTCTGAACATAATATTATAATCATAATCATAATAAATTGTTTTTAGAAGCATTCTATCATTAAGAATAAATTCATTATCGGAAATAATCATTTCATCAAATACACATAATTTCTGTAAATACATTGTTTCAAGAAAAAATGGATATGTTTCAAATGAAATACTTAGATCAGGAATTTCTCTATCAGGAAAAAATGCGGAAATTAATACTGGTATAAAGCAAAGTAATAAAATTAGTTTTCTCATTGACCAATAACCTTTATTGATACAACTCTGTCTCGTGGTTTGTTATCAAAATCAATAAGTATTATTTGCTGCCATGTTCCTAAAAGTAGATTTCCCTTTTCTATTTGAAATGTTTGAGATGTTTTTAATAATGAAGAGCGGATATGTGAATAACCATTTCCATCATGCCATTTGTTATTATGTTCATATTCAATGTCTTGCGGTATATTTCTATTAAAATATTTTTCAATATCATCTACTAACCCATCTTCATATTCCATTGTAGTAATACCAGCAGTTGAGCCAATAACAGCAACATTTACAAATCCTTCAATAATTTTTGAATTATTAACAATTAAAATTACTTTATCTGTTATATCAATTATATTTGTTTTACTATTAGTACTATAATTGATTCTCTTTGTATATGAATTCATAGTATTTCCTTTTTGTCACATTATAAAACATATCCCTGAACCGTGTCAAAGGAAAACCAACAATATTAAAATAATCACCTTTTATACTTTTTATAAATACTGATGCTTGTTCCTGAATTGCATAGGCACCTGCTTTATCCAAATAGCTTGCCTTTTCCAAATAAACCCTTATTTCTTCATCTTCCAATTTATAAAATTCAACACTTGTTTTTACACTTTCTACATGACTACTTCCATTATACAGCATAGAAATACCAGAATAAACATAATGCATTTTTCCGGAAAGTATTTTTATAATTCTATATGCATCATTATAATCAATGGGTTTTCCAATGATTTTATTATCACAATAAACAATTGTATCACATCCAATTACTAAATCATTCCTATGTTTTTCTACTATACTAATAGCTTTTTTCAAAGCACATTCCTTTACAAACTTCTCCGGATTACTAAAAGAAATATTACTCTCATCAAATTCATGATTTACCGCAGTAAATTTTATACCCGATGAATTCAGTATATCTTTTCTTCTTGGTGAATCAGAGGCAAGTATTATTTTCATAATAATAAAAAAAGGGGGAACAAGTTCCCCCCTTAAAAATTCTTTTTTCTTTTCCTCTTAGTTCACTGATTGTTTAAACTTTGCGCCTGGTTTGAAATGAGGAACTTTTGATGCTTTAATTTTGATTGCTTCACCAGTCTGAGGATTGATTCCCTTTCTTGCTTTTCTTTTCTTCACTGAGAATGTTCCAAAGCCAACAAGTGTTACTTTCTTTTTCTTCTTCAGTTCTTTTTCAATACCCTGAAAAATTGAATCAACTGCCTGGTTTGCCTGTTTCTTTGTAAGTCCTACATCCTTTGCAACCATTTCGATCATTTCTTTTTTGTTCACTAAAACCTCCTAGGTTTATTTGTCCTTCTTTTAATCTATATATTAATCATTTTTCGCTTTTTGTCAAGTGGGATTATGCAGTATCACTGCATCTGAAGAAACAAGGGGGCGAGAAGGTCTTTATCAATAGCAATTTCAGGCATTTCTTTCAATGATAAACTGAAATCATATTTGAATATTTCTCCATAGGTTGAAACGCTGAAAGACGCTTTCCAACAGTGCAAATCACGGTTCAGTGATACTTGTGATGATACAGTTTCTTTGCTGACTAAATCATAAAGTAATGACATTCGTATATTAAGATGCCCACCGATTTGAATTGTAGCACTTCCGGATAATTGATTCTTAATTATTGAATCTTCTCTGATATCCATAGAAGAATTTACTGATATGTTAATTTTCTTATCAGAGAGAGGATTAAATATTTGTTCGCGAAAATATGAATTAATTGAATAAGTAATATCTTTAGTATAAATATTATACCTAATACTGGCAGTTGAAGTAACAGGGTATGATGGTAATATTGTAATGTTTGATGATAATGGATTTAGTGAGTCCGTATTAAAATTGTATGAAATAGAGTTGCTGTTTTTTAGAAGCATTCTTATTTTATCATTTCTTTTCCCCTCAAAATTATTACTTATTGAAAAACTTGCCGTTTTTACATCAGTTGTTGAGTCCTGATTTATTGAAGTATAATCTATAAACATATTTCTTGATATTTTGAAAGATACTGCTGGAAGAAAAGTATGCCTAAATTTTGAGAAACCCAAAAAACCAAATGCCGATGTTCCATAAATTTGTGTATTAAAATTTGTTCCTGCTGACAAAATTCCCTTTGATGTCATCAAATTACTATTTCTATAATATGATAATGAAGTATTGGGCTTTAAATTAAAAAACTTGAATAATTTATAATATGTATTGAATGAGTTATTCACCGATACCATATAATACTTCATTGTATCAGACACAGAGTATCTATAATTGTTTGAAAACTCATGTGAATGATTATAATTTAATCCATTGGGAAGAATTGCCTTTATTGAAAAGTGTCTTATTTGTGAAACATAACCTCTGTATTTTGGTAAAGTCATTGTCAGTGAATTGTCAGAAAAATTTTCATTATGATCTACTGCAATATATGGAGAGTATTTACCAATTCTTTTTGAGAGAGATAAAAATGTTTGAGTTGTTCTTTTTAGTTCAACAATACTTGTATCTGTATAATCACTAAAAAGAGAAATATCTGAAATGATATCCCATTTACTTTTAAGATCTATTTCATAAGGCAATTTATGTGAATAATCTCCACTTATGGACCATCTTTTATTAAGATTTTCAAAAGCAACTGAACTGTAAAGATTAAATACAACATACGGTTTGACAAGCACTCTTAATTCATAATTTACTAAAACACCACGATTCTGTACCAAATCACTTGCAAAAGTCATATCAGAAAAATCATTTAATGCCCAGAAATATGTAAGGTTTCTTATATAGAATCCATTTAATGCATCATATCCGGCATCTGGCATTAGAAACCCGGACTTCCTTGTTGATGCAGCCGGGATCAATGCAAATGGTAAAGCAAATACAGGAACATTTCTTAAGTAAAGAATTGCAGGAATTAATTGAATCCTATCATTCTCATAATATGTAATTTTTGAACCAAATATTTTATAATGTGGGTTTCTTACACTATCACATGTTGTAAAATGTCCATTATCAATTTTTAATAAATTCTTATTAATAGATGTTATCTTTTCTCCGTAAAAATATCCTTTATCAATATGTGAATCACCACCAAAAACAATACCCTTTTCTTCTTCATAATAAAAATATACTGAATCACCATTTATTGTATTGTTTCCTCTTTTCAGTATAACACTATTTAATGCCTTGAACACTTTTAATTCAGTATCTATTTCAGCATTTGAAGAAGTGATATTAAAATCATTTGATTTGAATACAACATTATTCTTGAGAATAACTATATTCCCATTTTCAAGCATTATTATCTCATCTGCATCATAATTAATTGTTTTTTCACCTGAAACAATTATGCCTAAAAAAAAGACAAGAAAAAACAAACAGGATTTATAAATTCTTTTTTTCATTTATTACTGTGAAAATAATAAGTAATGAAACTCCAATCACAACAGAAGAATCAGAAATATTAAATGTTGCAAATCTCCATCTATTTATTCCAAAATCCAAAAAATCTATAACTTCTCTATATACAAATCTGTCATAGAAATTTCCAAAGGCACCCCCAATAATCATTGATAAAGCCGTTATCTTAAAAGGAGTATAAGATGTTTTAACAAAATAAAACATTATAAATATTATTGCAATCACTGTAAGTACCATCATTGTATAATAATTCCCGAATCTCAAACTAAAAGCAGCATAAGGATTTGTTACATAAGTGATACGGAAGAAATTTCCTATTACAGATGTTGATTCATATAAATGCATATTTGATGAAACTAATAATTTGGTTAACCTATCAATGAACAATACCAAAATAATAATTGGCATTGCAAGTATTAGTTTCCTTTTCATATTTTACCTTTGAATTTTATCTTTACAATCAAGACATAATTTTGCAAATGGAACTGCATTTAAACGCTTTTTGGGGATTTTGCCTCCACACATTTCACATATACCATAGGTATTATTAGTTATATTATTCAATGCTTCATCTATAAGTCTAATTTCATCCATTATACTATTAATATTAACGGATAATTTTTCCATCATTGCGGCATCTGAACCTAAATCAGCACTATGAAAAGGATAGCTTGAATTTTCTGATCCATGATTTTCATTCATTTTTGCTTCATAATCCTTCAAAAGAGATTCTTTTTCACTCTTCATTTTAGCAAGAAGATTTATAAAATGCTTTTTATTTTTCTTATCCACTTATACCTCCTATTTGACCATACCAATGCACCTATCACATAAATCAGGATACTGTTCATTTTCTCCAACTGTTGTAGATATAATCCAGCATCTTGAACACTTGTTTCCCTCTGCCTTTTCCGCATATATCAAACAATCAGGATTTTCCATTTTTATTGGATCCTTTCCTGATGGATTCTCAAGTAAAACAACCTTTGACACAATAAATAATTCTTTCAAGAACTTATCATATTTTCTAAAAAGGTCTTTTAGTTCCTTGTTATCTGTAAAGAGCAAAACCTTTGCTTCTAATGATTTGCCTATTGTATTGGAATTTCTCAAATTTTCAAGAGCAATATTAACCTTATCTTTTAATTTAATAAGGATTTTCCAATCATGCTCAAGCCGTTCATTTCTAAATCTATTAATATTGGAATCAATCACTTCAAGATGCACCGATTCTTCCTTTTTTTCCATATTAAAATATGAATATGTTTCTTCAGTAGTAAAGGGTAATATTGGTTCAATTAATTTAAGCAAGTCCTTCATTATAGTGAAAATAGCTGTTTGTCCACTTCTTCTATCCTGAGATGTTTTTCCATAAGTATAAAGGCGATCTTTTAATATATCAAAATAAAAAGAAGATAATTCATTAGAGCAGAAATTGTGAAAATCCCTGAAGACCTTATGGAATTGATATTCATCATAATAATTGAAAAGGTTTTCTTTCAAAACATCAAGTCGTGCTAATATATATTTATCAATATTCATCATATCTTCAAATTTCACTGCATCTTTTGAGTATTCAAAATCATTTAGATTTCCAAGAATATATTTAAAGGAATTCCTTATTCTAAAATATACATCTTTTGGGGTTTTTAAACTTTCTTCTGCAAATCTCTGGTCCGATGTATAATCAATAGAAGAAATCCATAGTCGAATTATTTCTGCGCCGGTTTTTTTCGCAATTTCTTTCGGATTAAGAGCATTACCAAGACTCTTAGACATTTTCTTCATGTTTTTATCCAAAATTAAACCATGAGTAAGAACTTCTCTATATGGTGCTTTCCCTTCTGTTGCAGTTGAAACAATTAAGGCAACCTGAAACCATCCTCTATGCTGATCAACCGCTTCAAGATATAAATCAGATGGCCAGCGCAATTCCTTTCTTTTCTGTACAACCGCTGCATGTGAAAGTGCTGAATCAAACCATACATCAAATATATCCTCTTCCTTTTCAAATGATGCATTCCCGCATTTACTGCATTTCATTCCTTTTGTAAGTTCGCTTACATCCTTTTCAAACCAGATGTCAGCTCCATGCTCAAATACCAAATCTCTTATTTTAAAAATGAAATCCTTATCCAATACTTCTTCACCGCATTCTTTGCAATAAACAACAGGTATAGGGACTCCCCATGATCGTTGTCTTGAAAGACACCAATCCGGTCTTTCCGTTACCATATTAAAAATTCTGCTTTTTGACCAACCTGGAATCCATTTAACTTTATCAATTTCATCCAATAATTTTTTTCTTAAATCATTATGATTCACATCTAAAAACCATTGCTCTGTTGCTCTGAAAATAAGCTCACTCTTACATCTCCAGCAAACCGGATATGAATGGATTATTTCTTCATTAAATACCAAGGATCCCTTTTCCTGTAGATCTTCTAATATATTTTTATTTGCATCAAAAACAAATTGCCCTTCATACTGTTTTACATAATCCGTGAATTTCCCCTCTTCATCAACAGGACTGACAACTTCAAGATTATGCTTTATTCCTGCCTGATAGTCCTCATATCCATGTCCCGGTGCAGAATGAACAATTCCACTTCCGGTTTCCATTGTTACAAAATCAGCAAGAATTACTTTACACTTTTTATTGTGGAAAATCGGATGTTCGTATTCCTTTCCATTATATTCTTCTGCTTCTTTAATTGATAAAACATCTGCTTTTTTAGTTTTAATACTGTCAATTACAAATTTTTTAAGTTTTCCTGCAACAACAATAATACCAAAATCTGTATCAAGTTCTACATACTTTTCTTTTGGATGAAAAGCAGCTGCAACATTAGCTGGCAATGTCCAGGGTGTTGTTGTCCAGATAAGAAGTGATTTATCTTCATTTACTAATTTTAATTTTACAAATATTGATGGTGCCTTTTTATCTTCATACTCAACTTCATTTCCAGCAAGTGCTGTTTGACATTTTGAACACCAATGAACAGGTCTTTTTCCTCTATGAATATACCCCTTATCCACAAGTTTCCCAAAATGTTCAATAACTGTCCCTTCATATTCATTGGACATTGTAATATATGGATTTTCCCAATATCCGAAAATTCCCAATTCTTTAAATTCTTCTCTCTGAATATTTACAAATTTTTCTGCATAATATCTGCATTTTTCCCTTAGAATTAATTTATTAATTGTTTTTGCTTTTTCACCAAGATTTTTTGTTACATTATGTTCAATAGGCATACCATGACAATCCCAACCGGGAACATATGGAGCATTGTACCCTCTAATATTTTTATATTTAACAATAAAATCCTTCAAAATTTTATTAAAGGTTGTTCCAAGATGTATATGTCCATTTGCATATGGCGGTCCATCATGTAGAATAAAGAAATCTTTACCCTTGCGCTTTTTCATGATTTTTTCATTAATATTCATTTGTTCCCATTCTTTCAGTAAACGGGGTTCCAATTCAGTTAAATTCGCCTTCATAGGGAATTCTGTTTTAGGTAGATTCAGCGAATCTTTATAACTCATCCTTACTCCTCTGTTCCGAATAATCTATCTCCGGCATCTCCTAATCCGGGAACAATGTATCCATTCTTATCCAATTTTTCATCAATAGAACATGTATAAATATCAATATTGGGATATTTGCTTTGCACCGCTTCAATCCCTTCCGGTGAAACGATAATACTAATAATATTTCTTGCACATATATTATATCCGTCAAGAATTTCAAGTGTCTTAATTATAGAGCCACCTGTTGCAAGCATTGGATCAAGAACAAATATTTCCGAATCATCCGTGTTTTTGGGTAAATTAATATAATATGTTATTGGCTTTAATGTCTGTTCATCTCTTTTTAATCCAATAAACCCCACAGCAGTATCTCTGTACAATTCTCTGATAAGACGGGTCATTCCTATTCCAGCTCTAAGAATTGTAATTAGAATAACTCTATTCTTAATCATTTCTGCATCCATTGTTTTAAGTGGAGTTTCAATAGTTTCTTTTTTCATTGGAAGATTTTTAGATGCTTCGTAAAAAACCATAAATGATAATTCCTCCAAATATCTTTTAAATTGATCCGGATGTGTATTTTTATTTCTTAAAAGATTCAACTTTTCCTTTGCAAGAGGATGATTTACTTCAATAACAGCCATTATGACTCCTTTCCATTTTTTTTATTTATAAGATTCATATATTGTTTTGCTTTGTGTTTGTATTTTGTATTTTCATTAATCAATAATTCCCAATCCTTTCTTGCTTTATCATACTTGTTTTTCTTGTAATACGCAAAACCCCTTTGAAGGAATAATTCTTTCAAATTCGGATTAAGTCTTATTGCTCTATTAAAATATATTATTGCTCCTGACATTTTATTCATCTTCATATATGTTTTTCCAATAAGTAGTTTAATATCAGGGAAATCGCTTGATATTTTATCTGCATTCTTGTATTCATTTAAAGCATTCTCATAATTACCTATTTCATAGTATAGATTGCCCAAATCAACATGGAGTTTAATTAATTTTTGTTTTATTCCAAACCCTGACCTGCCTAATTGTTTTTCAAGTTCGGCTGCAATATTAAATTCATCACTTGCTTTTTCAAGAAGCCCCATTTCATTATAGGTTAAAGCAAGATTTAAATGTGCTTCCACATATTCATTGTTAAGTTCAATTGCTTTTTTAAAATGTTTCACTGATTCTTCTAACTCTGACAGCATATTGTATGTTAAACCAAGATAGTTTCTCACATCAGGCCAATCAGAATGTTCTTTCAATGCATTCATAAAATTTATAAGAGCTTTTTTGTATTCACCTTTATTAAACAATGTCTTGCCCTTTTCAAAGTAACTTGTCTTTTTCATAATTACCTCTTTATTTTTAACAGTAAATATTATCATTAAATAAATTTAAGTCAATAGAATCGTTATTCGCCAGAAATAAACTATTTAAAAGAGGTATGTTTCACCAAAATAAATATGTAATATAAATAATAATATTGTTTAACTTATATTAAAATAAGCGGACAAAGACAATCAATATAATCAATACATTCTTCGAATTACTCAGAATGTACATCTGCGTACAATAATTTTATCAATGTATTATCTTTGTAGGGGCGGTTCGCGAACCGCCCATCAATCTTATTGATTGTGTGAGGGAGCTATTTAAATTTAAAAAAATAGATTTATAATATTTCATTTCAACAAGATTCTATTTTGGCGAAAGATGTAGAATAAGGGAAAATTGTGTGTTTATTAAATGAATTAGCATTGATGCACTAAATTTGCCTTATAAATAAATCTAATGATTTACTATATTTCCTTGCTAAAATCCTTCAATTGAAATTATACTGTATTCAATCTTATAAATTGATGTAGTCACAGCATTAAGAGTCTCTCCATATACAACTTCTTTATATGATATTTTCTTTTTAATAATGCCTCTATCGGGATTCAACCAGAAATGTTCGTATGAATCATTCACTGTATTTCCCTCAATATATACTGTTGCTGGATACCATTTGTTATTCACTTCTATGTTTTCATTGGCATCAATAATACTATATGTTTTTCCTCGGGAAACCCATTCATTGTCATCCACAATAGGAATATAGAGCAGTATTATATCGCTAAGTACAGAAAAAACAGTATCTTCACTAATAATTATTCTATGATTGTCTTTATCGCAAATTATATGATATGTTGCTGTTGAATCATTTTCATCAGTATAATTAATACATACAATTGTATTTTCTTGATTATATGATACAGAAACAATTGTTTCCATTGCCTGATAACTTTTTCTACTATAATTATCCACTTCTATAGTATCATTTTCAAAAGTTCTATGTAAGGAATCAATAACAGAATAGGTAATTACTGCGCCTTCTTCATATTTTGGAAACCAGTCGGCAATATTATTTGTACTTTTTCCGCTATCAAAAAAAGTACATGATATAAATATTGTGAAAATTAATAGTATGAAAATTGACTTTTTCATTTTACCTCCATTTGTTTTTATAATAATCCTATAAAAACATAATGTCAATCATTAAAAGGTAAAAAATCATAATTTTATGGAATAATTTTACTCGCAAAAGTTGTAAGGGGCATCGGCGTGGCATGCCCTCTTTCTGCCTTATTCTTTCTTCTCTGTCTTTGCGAGCGAAGCGCGACAATCTCTGTGGTAGGATATACACTCTTAATATTTCTTTGTATTCTTCTTTCTTTTTCTTTCCTCTCTTTCCTTTCTTTTCTAGCGTACCAGAAACCAGCGTACAAGCGTACTTCTTATTCTTCCGATGTTAATGCCTTTTCAATTTTCTGTTGTATTGCTGTATTTTTCTTATCAATTAATGAGGCAGCAACCCAATCAAATTCATCCGAACTCATACCTATTTTTATATAAATATTGCTTTCTGTCTTTTCCCATTCTTTTATAATATTATCCCATTCTTCCATTGCTTTTTTATTTGTTTCTAATTTAACAATTTCTTCTTTTCCGGAAATATCATACTTACTATAAAATTTCTGCATAATATCTACCTGTTCCCAAATTGCCTCATTAAGTGCTTTTGCAACTAATATATATTTGTCTGCTTGCTGTTCTGCAATAAGCCCATTTACCGGAGGATTAAACTTATTTTCAGTAATTTCAACAACTGATTCACCTAATTGGGTTCTTTCTGCATTACCACTGGGTTGACATCCTGCTACAAAGACAATTAACACAATAATTAATAATGGAATATATTTTTTCATTATTCCTCCTGGTTCTTGTTTAGTAAATTATTAAATAAAAAAAGGAGCATTATCAATGATCCCTTATAATATCTTTTACTTTCATTAATCGAGTAAGATTGGAGCGTTCCATTTCAGCAAGTTTCATAACTATAAATTTAATAGTTTCTTCCAAATTAGGAATGAGCTTGTATTCCAATGCATTCACTCTTCTTCTTGTTTTATCAATTTCATCAGCTAACAATTGAACTGTTTTTTCTTTTTCTGCTAATATTAATAATGACTCAAAAAATTTATCAAATTTCATTAATGCAACATCCATTTCGCCTGAAGTATTTAAATATCCATAACAAATAATACTACCCTCTACTTCTCTCTTGAAAATTGGAACCTTTACTGACATTAGGTTTTTTTCTTCCACACTAACAGATACCTTTTTTTGTGGCAAAGAAAGTGCTTCATCCATTTCAAGAGGTTCCATTTCCGCTTTTGCCAAAGTGAATCCTCTTAGTATTGATTGGAATTCTGATTCAATGGAAATACGCAAATCCTTCACTTCATTTATAAGCAGCATCATTTGTCTCATTAATTCATCTTGTTTGTCCCTTAATAGCTTATGTCCGCGTTTTGCTATTTTGATACGCTTCTTTAAACGAAGTAATTCCATTCTTGTTGCATTAACATTGAGTATCATTATTTATCCTCTTTTTCAACCTTTTCATTTTCTTTAATTTTTTCTAAATATTTATCAAGATACTCATCTCTTATTCTCTTTAATTCCTCTCTTGGAAAAACCGATAGTAATTTCCAGCTTAAATCAAGCGTCTGCTCAATTGTTCTGTTTTCATATTCTCCCTGAGAAATATATTCCTCTTCAAATGCACTTGCGAATTGCAAATATATCTTATCCATATCCGATAATGCCGCTTCACCAAGAATCACTGCTAATTCCTCAACCTCTTTGCCCCTTGCATAAGAAGCATAAAGTTGATTAAATATATCAGCATGATCTTCTCTTGTTTTTCCCTTTCCAATACCCTTATCTTTTAATCTTGATAATGATGGAAGTACATCTGTTGGAGGCGATATTTTCTTTTTATGAAGGGACCTTGAAAGAATAATTTGTCCTTCGGTAATATAGCCCGTCAAATCAGGGATAGGATGCGTTTTGTCATCTTCCGGCATTGTAAGGATAGGGATCATTGTTATTGATCCACTTTTCCCTTTTATTTTTCCTGCTCTTTCATAAATTGTTGATAAATCAGTATAAAGATATCCGGGATATCCTCTTCTTCCCGGTATCTCTTTTCTTGCTGCCGAGACCTCTCTTAATGCCTCACAATAATTTGTAATATCTGTTAAAATCACAAGAACATGCATATCTTTTTCAAAAGCAAGATATTCTGCACAGGTTAAGGCAACCCTTGGTGTAGCAATTCTTTCAATTGCAGGATCATTAGCAAGATTTAAGAATAATACAGCTCTGTTAATTGCTCCTGTTTTCGTAAAATCATTTATAAAATATTCTGATTCTTCAAATGTAATGCCCATTGCTCCAAAAACAACAGCAAATGATTCTTCCGATTTCCGTACAACTGCCTGTCTGGCAATCTGCGCAGCCATTTTATTATGCGGAAGACCTGAGCCGGAAAATATAGGTAGTTTTTGTCCTCTTACAAGCGTATTTAATCCATCAATTGATGAAATTCCTGTTTGTATAAATTCATCGGGATAATTCCTTGCATAAGGATTTATAGGAGCGCCATTTATATCCTTACTCTTTTCAGCAATGATTCTATCCTTATCGGTTTTGGGTTTGCCAAGTCCGGTAAAAACCTTTCCAAGTATATCTTTGGATAACTCCAGTTCAATTCCTCGTCCCAGAAATCTCACTTTTGTTTTCTCAACATCAATACCTGTTGTTCCCTCAAAAACCTGCACCAATGCCTTATCATTATTAACTTCAAGCACCTTTCCTGTTCTTTTTGTATTATCTGCAAGGCGAATCTCAACCAGTTCTTCATACTTTACACCTTCAACACCTTCAACTAACATAAGGGGTCCCGAAATGTTTATAATGCTGTTATATTCTTTAAGCATAATTACTCCTGATTTGATTCTTGTGTCAATTTTTTGAATTCTTCATCAATATCCTTAATTACATTATCAATAAGTTCAATGTTTTTATTATCAGTATATTTCATTCTTGCTATTTTATCTCTCACCTTCATCTTTTCTATATCATCAATTTTTACATTTTTCTGCAAATGTTCCTTTGCAGTAGTAAATAGATAGTCAATAACACACATCATTTTATACTGCTTTTCAATTGGAGAATATGTGTCAACTTCATGAAATGCATTCTGATGGAGAAAATCCTCTCTATACATTTTTGCAGTTAATAGAATCAATCTATCTGTTCCTGAAAGAGAGTCCACTCCAACAAGACGAACAATTTCTTCAAGTTCGGATTCTTCTTCTAATATTCTCATTGCCTTTGATTGTAAATCAAAGAAATCCTCAGCAACCAACTTTTTAACACCTTCTCTTATATTGTCAATATATAATGAATATGAATTCAACCAGGATATTGCAGGGAAATGTCTTCTATAGGCAAGACTTGCTTCAAGAGACCAAAATACCTTAACAACCCTAAGTGTTGCCTGAACAACCGGATCGGAGAAATCACCGCCCGGAGGAGATACTGCTCCTATTACAGATAATGCTCCCTCTTTTTCTTTATCAGAAGAAAGTGTTATCACTCTACCTGCTCTTTCATAAAAAGAAGCTATTCTTGCACCAAGATAGGCAGGATAACCCTCTTCTCCCGGCATTTCTTCAAGTCGTCCAGATATTTCTCTCATTGCTTCTGCCCATCTTGATGTACTGTCAGCCATAAGAGCAACCGAATAACCCATATCTCTAAAATATTCAGCAATGGTTATACCCGTATAAACAGATGCTTCCCTTGCTGCAACAGGCATATTAGATGTATTTGCAATAAGTACTGTTTTTTTCATAAGTGGTTCGCCCGACTTTGGGTCAATAAGTTCAGGAAACTCCAATAACACATCTGTCATTTCGTTTCCTCTTTCACCGCAACCAATATAAACAACTATTTCTGCATCAGCCCATTTTGCTAATTGATGCTGAATAACTGTTTTTCCTGAACCAAATGGTCCTGGTACACAGGCAGTTCCACCTTTTGCAATTGGGAAAAACATATCAATTACTCGTTGACCTGTAATTAACGGCATTTCAGGTGGTAATTTTTTTGCATATGGTCTTGGCTTTCTTACAGGCCATTTCTGCATCATCTGTATTTTATAGTCCTTCTTTTCTGATTTTACTATTGCAATGGTTTCTTCAATTGTAAATTTACCTTTTTCAATGGATTTGATCTTCCCTGATATTCCGGGAGGTATCATTATATAATGCTTAACAAGCTTTGTTTCCTGTACAAAACCTATTGTATCTCCTTCCTGTATATTGTCGCCTTTTTTAACACTTGGATTGAAGTTCCATTTCTTTTCCATATTTAATGGAGAAACACTTACACCTCTTGGAATAAAATCGCCAGCCTTTTCATATATCAAATCAAGGGGTCTTTGAACTCCATCATAAATGGATTCAATAAGTCCGGGACCCAAGATTACCGAAAGGGGCTCTCCTGATAGATACACAGGTTCTCCCACTCCTATACCGGCTGTTTCTTCATATACCTGAATATATGCTCTATCTCCATCCAATTCTATTATTTCACCCATTAATTTATGTTTTGAAACATAAACAACATCGTACATTTTAGCGCCGGTCATATTGTCTGCAATTACGAGTGGTCCTGCAACCTTTGTGATTTTTCCCGTTTTCATCGCTTCTCCTATTTTTTTTAAGATATTATATCTGCGCCAACAGCTTTAATGATTGCCTGCCTTAATCTATTGATTGCATAATCATTTTTTTCCCCAATACCGGGAATAACCATTATTGACGGTAACATTTTTTCAGAATATTCTCTTATTGTTGAATCAATTTTTGATGCAAAATTATCAGTAATAAAAATAATTCCATAATTCTTTTTAGCAATTTTTTTCAATGTATCTCTTGCCTGTTCTGCATTTATTACAGGGAAAATATCTGCTCCTACTGCCTTAAAGATTAACATTACATCATTTTCGCCAATTGCACCGATTTTTACATTTTTCATAAAGCAAGTATCCTATTTCTTATTCTTTCTTTATCAATTGAATATGTGGCTCCTATTAATGCAATATTAAGGTTTTTCATTTCAATGCGTTTTCTCAAAACAAAATAAACCACTTTTTCAAGATTAGCAACAGAGTATTTTACATGTTCAAAGAAATTCAGAACAAACTCGTCCTCATTTCTTTCAAATGCCGAGAATGTATCTTTCTGCTGGAACAAATGTGTTCCCTGAAAGATCATTTTCGAATACGGTGTTTTTTCAATACTTTGAATAAAATAATCCGTTGATTCCTTTTCATATTTTATTAATTCCTTTTTTTCAAGGAATCCATTTTCATAAAGAAATACGGTATATGGAATTTTGTCTTTAAGTAATTTCACTCTATATATATTTTTTATATTATACATATCTATTGTATGTTTTAAAAGATCAACAAGCATTTCGCTGCCCATTGAAGAAAAATGTTCATAGATTTTATTAAGATAAAATCTTTCAAGTAATAGTTCCCTTGTTCTCTGATTTTTCTCAATACCTATTGTATATTTTGCATAATTAAGAATTTCTTGTGTCTCCTTATCAATCTTATCATATTTCCCGCTTTCATATGCCTCTTTAAGATCCTGATAGGAATATGAAAAAGCATGAAAAATATTTGAAAAATCCTTTTCTGTTATGGATGCCTTCATTATAATTTTAATATTCTGCATATCCAGTCTAAGCAAGTAGAATTCGGTAAGCGGTTCATGTTTCTTTTTTAAAAAACTTCTCAGTAGATTCATAATGTTTGAATGCTCTTCTGTCATTGCACTTTCTAAATTACCTGTTTTTTCAATTATTGGAATATATTTGGAATAATGTGTTTCCTGTAAAATCTTCAAAAAATCCTTCGCTGAATCTGCATTTATTAATCGTTCCCATCTCTGCTTATCAATAAATTCTTTTTCCCTTTCTGTTAAAAGGGCACATATATAAAGATAATATGAATCATCATTTATATCATAATCCTTGAACAATCATTCCTCCTTCGGGAATAGAATAGATGCCAATTCAATTCTGAATTCATCAACTGATGATGTAAAATAATCATAGGGAGATAAATTATAACTTGCCTTGCCGGATACTATTTTAACACCAAACTCAAAGTCCGCCTTTTCTTTGCTTTCTTTAATAGCAGTTTTCATTTTTTTTGCTATAGATACAATATTTTTTGCATTTATATTTTTATCCCTTTTTCCTATTAGTACTTCACCCTTTTTTATTTCACTCTTTTTAAGCATTTTTTCAATAAATGATTTATACTTTTTTGCTTCCGGCTTAAGAAGTTGCCCTGATGCCTTTTCAATTATTGAATCAATAATATTGATTTTGTATTCAAGGATTTTTTGATTCATTTCTGAATACACTTTAAGTAGTTCTGTTTCATAAATATCTTTTTTTCTTATAATTGCAATCTTTTTTGTATCTTTTATGCTGTCATCTTTTTCTTTTTTTGCCTCATTTATTAATATATCTGCCTTTTCTTTTGCTGCATTAATGATGTTTTCTTTTTCAATGTCAGCATCATTTAATATCTTATTAGCTACATTGCTGATATGGGACATACTGCTTTCCTTAAAATGTTACTGCATTAATTAAGAAGAATGATACAAGAAGTCCTAAAACGGCATATGTTTCAACCATAGCTGCATAGATAACTCCCTTAATACCCTGGTCTGCTCTTTTTGCAACAAGATTCACACCTGCAGCACAAACCTTACCCTGATGAATCCCTGACATCAAACCGGTAAATGCAATTGGAAGACCTGCGCAGAATAATTGTAAACCCTGTGCAAGTGTTACCACCTGAGCAATCTTTCCAAGAATTAAAAATGCTGCCACAAAGCCATAAAAACCCTGCGTACCTGGAAGCACTACAAGAAGAAATAAACTACCGAATTTACTGGGATCTTCTGCAAGCACTCCTGCTGCTGCTCTACCTGGAATCCCCACTCCTATTGAAGAACCAATGCCGGCAAAGATTGCTGCAACTGCTGCACCTGCTATTGCCATCATTTTACCATAACCACTTATTGCGGCTATTGTTGCTGGGTCTGTCTGTGTAAAGAGATTTGAAATGATACTTATAATATTCATTTTTCCTCCTATTTCTAATCCGTAATTATTACATATTTGTGTTCTTCTTTCATTGCCTTAAAGGGTCTTCCCCCTCCTACATAGAATTTCTGGAAAAATTCTACATACTGCAATCTTAATGTGTGCACAAAAGCACCAAGTACATTTATTGCTAAATTGAATGTATGTCCAAGAATAAGAATAACAAGCATTACAATAACACCTACTACCGGAATACTTAATGTTTGAAAAGCTATTTGATTTACTGCCACACCTATACCTGCAGTAACAAGACCAAGTGCCATTAATCTTATATAGGAAAGTGAATCGCCAAGATATGCTGTTATTCCATTAACAATTGTAAGATTCAAGAATCCCATAAACAAACGAAATCCCCAATTCTTTTCATTCCTTGCTCCAAATATAATTATAACAAATGCCGGGATCAAAATAAATGGCAATAAAAAGGCTGCAATTGAAGCAGGGAATAACGGCTTTTCAACTAACTGCATACCAACTGCCATTTCTGAAGATAAAAGTAATATTACTAGTGAACCAATAAGGGAAATCCATGTTAAAGTATCAAGAAAGGCAATGCCATAATATTTTCTTTTTAATGCATCAAAAAACTTAATAAACATACCGAAAAATATTTGTATAATTCCCAAAAGTAATGCTAAACGGAAAAAATTCATTGAACCCTTATTTGATTTAATAGGATCACCCAAAATTGCCATCTTTTCAAAAAATGGTCCTACTCCCAAATATGATGGCAGATCACCAAACCATCCATTAAATGCCGCACCTGCAAAAACAGTAAATAAACCTGAAATAACAAATAATTGCATAAATTTGGCTGATGATTTCATTTTCTTCATTAAAATAATACCCACAATCATTAATACAATCCCATATCCGGCATCTGTTAAGCATAATCCAAAAAACAATGCGAAAAATATTGAGAGAAACGGAGTTGGATCAATTTCATGATACTTTGGTACACCATACATATTTGTTACAATTTCAAATGGTTTGAATATTGATTTGTTTTCTAAAATAATTGGAATCTCTTCATTTTCATCCGGTTCAATCTTATCAATCTTATAAAACTTATATTCTCTTTCTAATCTTTTTATTTTTCTGAATTCATCTTCTTTGATCCAGCATGTATAAAATGATACGCTTTCTGTTGAAAACCCATCATTAAGAGCATATTCAACATCCAAATTGTTTTCATAATAATCTAAAAAAACAGTTAAAATAATTTCATATTTTGAAATAAGAATACGCATCTCATCATTCATACCATTCATTTTATCTCTTAAATAAGAAAGCATTTCTGAAACATTGTTAATATTATCCCTTACAGAGCCGCTCATTCCAATTATATCTGCTTCTTCAAATGGAATTCTTGTTAATATATCCTCTGCCTGTTTGGAATAGTCATTATGATATGCAATTATCACATAGTGAATATTGCCTGCTGATTTTAATGAAAAATCAATATCAGCATTAATATCCTTAAATTTCTTTCTTATTTCATCTTTTTCCGATGATTTTGCTGTAATTTTTCCCAATCTTAATGTTGATTTCTCTGTTGAACCAAGGTCTCCAATATCACCCTTATATGGCTTCCAAATATTTAATTGATTAATAAGTGAAATATTTTCATCCTGCTTTGTTTTAATTTCATTTATAGCCATTTCCAATTGTTCAATTGTATTACAAATTGATTCTGGTTCGGAATGTTCAATGATTTCATTATATTCCTTTCCTGAAATCTTTATTTTTCCTGATTTGACTATTTCTCCCAAAAAACCTTTATGCTTATCAAGTACTTCTTTTGTTCTCATTATTCTATTGATTCTATTTTCATAATCCGAAATACTAATATCAGTACTTTCCGTATGCTCACCCCTAAATGGATGTAATTCAACAATAGAAAAATTTTTCATTGATTTTAGGAGCTTTCTTTCTTCTGATTTATGTACAGCAATAAATAGCTTTTGTAACTGTGCTACAGCCATTATTCATAAACCTTTTTTATAATATAATTCAATGCTTCCTTTTCTTTTTTAGCAGAAAATTCTTTTACTTTCTTTATTTTACTATCATATTCTTTCTCTATTTTCCCTCTTTTCTTTTCTGCATCTGCTATTGCACTATTTTCTGCTTTGCTTAAAATTACCTTTGTTTCATTCTCTATTGATTTTCTAATCTCTTTTGCCTTCACATTGGCATTATCAATTATTTTATCAGAGTCCTTCCTGGCTGATGCTATTATTCCTTTTGCTTTTTCTTCTGCTTCCTTTATCTCATTAATAATATTTTTTACCACAGCCATCTCCTTCATTTATTTTAAAAAATAATTATAAACAATATACTAATTATGTCAATATAAGATTTATTGTGTCCTTGCGAATCCGTCTTTCGCGGATGCGGAAATCTCCTTATTGACCCCCATTTCTTTTCGTAGGGGCAGACCTGTGTGTCTGCCCATATTATACCGTAGGGTTTATTCCGTGTAATCTGAGGAATAAATTACGCATTGGTAGGGGCAATGCCCCCGTGCTTGCCCATCTTTATTATTCTGAATAATTCAAAGAATCTATTAATCTTTGGAATCCAGTATTTTTCTTCTTTTCCGGGTCATCCCGTACTTGATACGGGATCCAGTATTCTCGTTCTTTCTTTTCTTTGCTAGCGTACCAGCAACAAGCGTACTAGACACTTCTTCTTGTACCCCCCCCTATCCAATTGTTCTTACAAAATCAGGAAACATTTCAATCATTTTTGAATCTTTTGGTTTTATAAGAAATATTTCTATTTCTTTTTGAAGTTTCTTTAAATCAATGCTTTTACATTTTTCTAATAATATTGATTTCAAGGCATTATTATTTTCAATTCCATTTGTAAGTTTAAGATATCCATATTCAGGTTGTGTAAATGAAAACATATAAATAATATCATAAATATCTCTTGCTTTTGTGCGTTTTCTATTTAGAAAAGCAGAAATCTTTTGTGAAAGCAGTATATTTTGAGGAACTACATATATTCTTGTTAAAATGGAAAATCTATTTAAAAGATAATCAGTGGCAATATATGTATATGGCTGCCGTTCAGCATCAAGCTGTATCAATATTTTTTCCTTATCATAGCCAGACAAATTGTAATCAAACAAGAGTTTCGGGAATCTTATATAACATCTAAAAGCATTTTTTGATACAACTTTTATTTCAATAACAAATCCTTCCAATTCAAGTTCATCTCGAATTATTTCTGTTAATTGTTCAAATTCATTAAAGGAAATATCTCTACTATCAAAATCAATATCTTCGGAAAATCTTTGAGAATTATGAATTACTCGGATTGCTGTTCCACCCATAAAAACAATCCTGTTTGAAAATTTACTATTAAATATTATATCAAGAATCTTGTATTGAAGATATTCTCTGAGAAGTTGCTTTTTATAAACATGCATATTTTCCGGATAAAACTTTTCTATTTCCTTAATACTAAGCATTATTCATCACCTCCATTAAAGAATGAACACATCTACTTACTCTTTTGTTATTAATCATATTTATAAAACTATTTAATGTATCCATTTTTATGAGTTCATAAAATACTTCAGGATTTATCCGTATTCCAACAATATCTTGCTTTGTCTTAATATCAGAATTAAAATAAAAATAATCCACCAATGCCTTTTCAGCAGAAGCAATTTTCCAGCAAATTCCTTCAGTATGCTCTATATTATACCCAAAAAAGTATTTCTTTAAAATCCTTCTATAATTAAAATTACCTATTGGCGTATTAAATGTTGCTGTTTTTCTCGTTGATACAGATAAAATCATATAAGGTTGTTCAGGAATAAGACCATAATAACTTAAAGCACTTTCAAGCGAAACATATGAATGTCTATATATTTTATTAGCAATTTCATAAAGCATATTTTCATTTAATTCGGACTCGGTAAAAATATAATGCCCATTAATGATTTTTGTTATATAACCCTTTTCTTGCCATTCATAAAGTCGCCTTGCATCAAAATTCGGTTCAATCTTACGAATTTCAATAAGATTAAATACTGCTATTCTTTTCAATGCTTTTCTAAACTCAATATACTTCATATATTTCCTTTTTTAGTTATTTATAACATAATTTAGAAATATTTTCAAGTGTTTTGTGTCCCCACCCTGAGCATAGCCGAAGGGTCAGCGTACCAATTGCCAGTTACTTCTCCAAATTTTTCTACTTTTTCAAGCACCGTCCCCTGAAATTTTATTAGTTTTTATTATATTTTTCATTTTCTCTGTTAGGTAATAACCACCTACTTGTGCCGCTTCATTACTGAAGTATATTAATTTTACTTCTTTTAATTGCTTTATATATCTCTCTACGCTGCTAATAGGTGTTTTAGTTATTGCAACATAATCAGGAACTCTTTTACCTTCATTATTAGCAATAGCATTTAAAAGAGCAGTCAGTTTTTCTTTTCTTTCCTTAGTCGCTCCCTCAATTGCTCCCTCAATTGCTCCCTCAATTGCTCCCTCAATTGAAATACCATGTTTTCCTATAATAGTTATTTTGGGGAAACTTAGTATAATAGTACCAAAAGTACCATTCCATTTTGGTTCAGGATACCCTTTATCTATGCAATCATCAATCATCTTAATTGTACCACGACCAATCTTTTCAATCCATGCTCTGAGAAAACAAATATGAGCAATATCTGGGTTTCTTGGAAAAGAAAGATGATTTCTCTTTAAATCAAAGAATTTTATTTCAGATGGTAATTTTCCATAATTTACAATTTCCAAATAGTCAGGATGAAAAGAAAGAACAATACTCCCAGAAGCATTGGAGTAGTCGCTATGTATCAGTGCGTTTAAAAGACCTTCACGCAAGGCAATTCTGGGAAATCCTTTATCAATTCTTTTCCAGCTGGAATCTTTGAACTGACTGCTTACACCAATATTTACATCAAAAAACTGCGTGATATTATCAATGTTTTTAAATATATTATCATCAAATATTTTATCATAAACATATTCATCTCCACCTTTACTGTCTTTAAAAACAATCAATCTAACTCGTGCTTGAGGTAAAAATCTAGTGGGTTCTTTTGCAAAAAGAATAACTGCAGCATTTGTAAAATTTCCATTTTGATAAAGACCATAATGGGTTAGAAATTCACTAATCTCATTTTTTGAGAAAATTTTTCCTCTACCCGCTTTTTCAATATCTTTCAATGTATCTAATATAACCGATTCGTCTAAATCTTTAAGTTCTACACCTATTGCATCTTGCCGTTCCCAAAGGGTTTCAGTTTTTTGTCGTTTTTCAATGAGTTCTGATATTTGATTAGGAGTTGCTTTGGTTGTATTGGTAATATTTCGATAGTAAATACTACTATTAAATGTATAAGGGAACCTTGATCCTCTCCATACTTTTATGAGAAAAACCTTCATCTCTTTATAGGTTTCTATTGAAATTGATATCGGTGCATTAGGAGAAATTAGTTTAACAAGGAAGTCCTCTAATTCTGATTTATGCTTTTCAGTATTTGAAATCCCAACTATTTTATTTTTCTTTACTCCAATTAAAATTTGACCACCATTGGTGTTCAAAAAGCCGCAAATGGTTTTTCCAATATCTTCTTTACTAACGATTCCCTTAAATTCAAGTTGTTCACTCTCACCCTTTTTTAAAATGTTTTCTATGAGTTGTTTATTTTTCATTTTTTTTCCTTTGAATTTCTTCTAATTCTTTTTCTCTCTGTTTAATATTCTTGTACTGAGTGTTTATAAAAGTGTAGATTTCATCTGTTTTAAAAAATGATTGAGCCCAATTCGATTTTATGTCATTATACATATCAATTACCTTTACGCTATCTAATACACTTGTTGGTTTTATCTTAAAACTCAATTTTCGTTTGCCATTTTTATCAAACATAAATTGGTTGAGAAGTTCTCTGGCAAAGGGAACATAGCGATGTGCAATAAAACACCGTGGTTTATCTAATTCCTCCGCTTTCAAGAACTCTTTATGTGTTATACCTGAACCATATCTTGGGAATAATATACCAAGAAATAGATCACAATCTTCCACCGCTTTTAAGCAGGCTTCTTCAGATGTATATCCTATAGGTACATACACACTCCCTTTCTTAGACATAATAACTTCGTAACCAAACCCATCAAGTATGTTGTAAATGGCATCTAAATCACTTTCTGAACCATAAACTGTTGAGGATACCATTATTTTGAGTTTTTTCTTATTCATTTTTATCCATTTTGATTGTTTTAACAATTAAGAATATAATATCATTAATGTTGATTTTGTCAATAAATACATTGGTACCCGCAATTAAATCATCCCATTATAATTTGCATATTTGCATCCTCCGTCCCCTCCAGATTTCCCAATATTTTCCCATTCTCCTGAGGCAGATTTTTCCACTTTTCCAACCAGCGTACCAGATACCAGTTACTTCTGCAAAGCCGAAGGGTCATCCACGCATTTCCAAATTCCTATAAATTTAAAATATCTACTGATAATCGTGGTAAATTCCTAACAAAAAAATTGATTGCTGTTCCACCTTTTATTGCCCAATCATCTATTTCTTCAATATATGGCAACAATTTTAGAAGTAATCTCACTTGATTAGAATATTTATCATTATATATCATATTACAATATTATATTTTTTTATGTATCTTCCATTTTTCACTATTTGCCTTTTCCCATATCCCAGAGTTATTTTTTGTCGGTTTATTTTATTATTCCATTTGTAATTAAATTTATCTGCAAAATATAAAAAAACTCTTTTTGTTTTCACTGACCTACAATTTTCCAATAAATCCTGGATAATTTTAGGACGAAGCATTGTTAAATTTTCAAAAACTTGTTCTATTTCTTTGGAAGTATATTTAATAATAATATCATTTATCATCTCCATTATCGCTTGTTCAGGAACTGCAACTTGTATATCATAATTTTTATAATTTATAATCTTCAGATAATTTTTACTAAAAATATTTTTATATGATATTTGAATATCAATTTTCCATTTATATTTTAAAAACCATTTTGGAACTGTATCATTCTTCACATACATAACAACCGTACTTATATCTTTTTCAACAAAATGAGTTATCCCAAACATATTTAATGCTGTTTTAGATCCAAGATGTAAATTCTTATTTAATTGAAAATGTATAGCATTAATAGCTGAATACCAATATACTCTATCATTATACAATTTATAAGCACCTTTTCCTATACTACTAATGATATGACTTTTCTTGTATTTATTTAATAATACGGCACTGTAATTATTATTATTCAAATAACTTGCTGTTTTTATTTCTCCCTTTTGCCATTCTAACAAAAGTGTGTTTATTTTTTTCCTTACATGTTTACTCATGGTTAACATTCTATCAATAATGTAAACCATGTCAAGAGCTCATTGTTGTTGATATAAAAAGAAATTCCATAAATTTGTCTTTGCGAGCGAAGCTATAGGGTTGAAAATTCGCCCCACCTAGGCGGGTCTAAGGACGTGGCGAACAATCTCCTTATCGGCTATTCATTCTTTTCTTCCCCGCCCTGAGCAAGCATTGCGAGCCGAAGGGTCTCCACTATCGTACTCAGCATACCAGATACCAGTTACCTCTTCGGATTCCATTCTTAAAAAACTGTTAAATAACAAGTAATCTTATTTCTATAATATTCTTCATCTACACTACTTATCATTATCCCTTGCGATGAGGATGAATGTATAAAATTACCATCATTTAAATAAATCCCAATATGTTCATACCCATTTATTACTATTAGATCTCCCCTTTGCGGATTATTTGTTTTATTTATTGAATTAGCCATTTCTGTAACCGTTCTTGGTGTTTTCACCCCATTTTTTCCATAAACATATTGCACAAATCCTGAGCAGTCAAATCCTGACTTATTTGTTCCTCCATATTTATATCCTATTCCAAGACATCCAATTGCATTATTAGCAACATTTTTACGAAATACATCTTTCTCTAAATTTGTTTGCTTTATTATTTCATTAAGATTTATTGAAGGAAGTTTTTTCTTATTCTTTGTAATCTTTTGTGAATAACTCCCACCATATTTATCAACTGAACTACTCACCTCATTAATTATGTGTTTTGCTTTTCTTGTATAGTATGAGGTGCTTTTACCAATCAATTTAAATGTATCTGCTAAAATATTGGATTCATCATATACAACATCTGAAACCAAAATCAAACATAAAAGAAAGCCAAACATAAATTTCTTCAAAAAACCCCCATGTTCTTACTTACATTAAAGACACTTCTCCAACTTTTTCTATCCTCCTTAGGCGGATTGAGAACTTTTTCATTCATTGTTCCAAGAACCCATTCTTCTTTTCTTTCTATTGACTATTGACCATCAACTATTGACTTCTTCTTGCCCCGTCCCCTTATGTACCAAACATTATTCCCTCCACCCATTTTGATAATTTTATCTTGCCTAATTAATTTATTTAAATCATCAATTGCGGTATCTCTATGAACAGAAAATTGTTTCTCTATATCTTTTGATTTAATTCTACCATTTTCCTTAAGTTTACTTATTATCCACTTTATTCTTTTCTCCACAGATTTATTTCGGATTTGTTTCGGATTTGTTTCGGATTTGTTTCGGATTTGTCTATAAAAAATTACATTAAAAAAGGATTCAACTTCAAATTCAATTTTCAAATTATTATCTTTCATTAATTTTTTTATTCTTTTTATGCCAGATCCTGCTTTTTCAACTAATCCAAGTCTATGAACAAGATCTACAAGTATTGGATTCCTTTGTACACTTCTTTTGCCTAATTCATTTTTAGGAAATAATAATTTCCCGGGGTTTATAATTTCTACTCTTTTGGGATCTATATTTATTTGAATGTTTGCAGGGGAAAAATAATCTCTATGTATCATCGCATTTATTATTGCTTCTCTTAATGCACTCTTTGGCAATTCTAATTTAGTTTTATGTTTTAATTCATCTTTTATTATTATTGCAGTGTTCAATTTTGAAATAAGATATTTATAAACATTGTTTAAATTTGATATGAAATCTTCTTCAAATTCCTTTGAATCAATTATTTCCGTCTGTTCTTTATCACTATATAGAAAACATGAGATTATTGCATTAGGCAAATAATGTTTTATATTTCTTGTAAAAAACAAGATACCCGAATTGTTTAATTTATTGTTTGTTAGTAAGTTTAGATTATTTAAGATATGCTTCTTTGATAGATTCTTATCCAACCCTGTTTCTTTTTTAAAATTCTCAAATACATCTATTGAAAAATCCATTTCTTTAAAAACTTTTGTTTGTTTTTCAAAGGATATTAAATTTTCTCTTTGAAATAAATTCCTTATTTCATCTCTGTTTAATTGTTGAGAATTTGCTCCATATCTTAAATAAAAATGCCCGTTTATCATATAAGGTTTACTTTTACCTTCTGGAACATATATAATTACTAAATTATTTATTTGCTCTATTTGAATATTAAAAGAAGGATTCATATTTCTCGCAATATCCTGGATTTTTGATCGCACAGAATTTGTTAATTTAAATCCTTTTACTCTATTTGTTTTATCATTTACGCCAATAACTATTTTCCCACCAGAAGAGTTTGCAAAAGCACAAATTCCTTTACCAATAGAACTATTGATAGACTCTTTTAATTCAATAGTATAACCTTCACCTGTTTTTATTATATCCAATAACTCATTATATTTCATTGTATTTTGCTTTTCCATGCATTAATCCTACCATTGCCAGCTTGGTAAAATAATGAGGTTGTTTCATTTACTTTTATTAGATCAAAAAGTTGTTCAGTTTGTTTTTCTTTTAGTCCAGAATGTTTACTGAAATCAGCAATTCCATAATGATTTATGTATTCCTCAATTTCATTTATGAGGTTTTCATTAATATTTTTACTATAATGATAATTCTCAAATTTCTTAATTTTATTCATATAATATATTTTATATGAATTCAATAAATAATCAATATAAAAGATTAATTATTCCATTCTCCTGAGGCGGATTTTTCCACTTTTTCAACCATCGTCCCCGATTCTTTCTCTTTTTATTTGTTTTCCTTTTTCAGTAATAATGTATTTTTGCTTACTGCTTCGTGGTTTTTCAGGAATAGTCATTTTTAAAATTCCATTTTCAATAAGTGGATAAATTTTTCTCTTATAATTTAAGTAAACATCTGATAAATTTAAATGTTTTAATATTTCACTTTTGGAACGAGGAATATAACAAAATTTTAAAATAGAAATAACTTGCTCACTAACTTGCTCACTAACTTGCTCACTAACTTGCTCACTAACTCCGACTTTTTTTCTTTTGAAAATTACAACAAAATTGCCTGCTATTTCTTTATATGTTGGAATAGGAAGTTTGAATGTTTGCATTAATTGATTCATCTTTTCTATTCCACTCCCCCATCTTTCAATATATCCGCTTAAAAATAGAATCTCAGCAATAGTAGGATTTCTTAGTACTGAAATATGTTTTTTTAAAAGATCACTGATTTTAATATTTAACGGTAATCCTCCTGGAGACCATATTTCTACTCTATCATCAAATATCATTATATCAATATGACTTGGGGTTCTATAATCCCTATGAGCTACTGCATTTGCCACTGCTTCTCTAATAGCAAGAATAGGTAATTCATATTGTTCTTCTCTTCTACCAGTTTGAGAATTAATCTGGGCAAATTTACGAATATTTCTTACTATAAATTTTAGAGATAAGTCAATCTGATTAAAAACATTATCCTTGATTTCAATATGATCAATTATTTTACCTGTTTTATCTACACCCTCAAAAAAAGCACATTTAATAATAGTATCTGTAAAGTATTTTTGAATTTCTTTACCAAAAGTCATTACCCCAGCAAAATTTAATTTACTTTGTGATAGCAATCCAAGTTTACTTAAAATTACTCTATTATTTTCTTTGGTATCAATAGGTAAATTCCTTTCTTCCTTTGCTTTTTCAAGAAACCATTTCACTGTTTTTGCATCTATTGCATTATTGTATTCATTATTTATTGTTTTATCAAATCTATATGCAGGATTTTCTCTCTCATAAAGGTATTTTTCTATCTCATATCGGGAAAGATATGCATTACTGGTACCTAATCGTTTATATGCTTTTCCTTTATAAAAATATGGCTTTTCAGGACTGTTTTTTATTTCTACAATTAATATATCTTTGTTCTTGATTGAATCTATATAAACATTTGGATAAATTCTGGGTTCAATTAAAGATAATATAGTTGTTGAAACTCTTTTAATTGTATTATCACTAAATTTTTGACCAAGAATATCCCCATTATCGGATATTCCAAAATAGATGGTTCCTATACCACAATTTGCAAATGCACAAAGATCTATTAATGCTTGTTTTAATTCTGCTGTTGATCTTTTAAATTCTACTTTTTCCGATTCCTTGAATTTCATTTATTTTATTATACCATTTTTCATCATCAAAATCAAATTAGTTGTGAAAATTTCTCTGAATCCCATAGGAACATTCGGCTATAAACATTCTTTATTAGTAGGTTTAGAATGTATTTAAAATTGACTTTTTTATTGTTTTAAAGCTTCTTTAATTATTTTTTTATTCCCAAACACCCTCCTATCCCTTGTTATTTCCCAATTTAATCAAAATAAAAGGTTACCGAAATTGACCATCGTCCCTGCAATCTTTTCTTAATTAAAATGGAATTCTTATACCATCATTGAACCATTTTCTCACAATCTGCCTTGTTTCCTTGCTCACCTTTTCATTGTTTGGACCATATATTTGTGAAATATACCACTCATGTTCTGAATTTTGCTCTATTAAGATCATTGCCTTTTTTCCTTTGTATTCCCATGTATAAATATATGATCTGCCTCTAACTATTTTTTTTGCATAACCCAATGCACAATTATTGAAACTACTTGCCTGATCCTGCAATTTTGAGTATGTTCTTACTGGAATAATATATCTATTCCTTTCAAGTGGTGGCTCTGGGAATTTTTCCAATCCTGCTCTAATTCTCTTTTCAATTTTTTTTGTTTCATAGATCAATCTTATATGTTCATTTGAAAGATGTAAAACAGATTTATATGTAATAAGATTCTCATTCATTAAATCCCTCATCTGTTCTGTTTCTCGCAATTCAAAATTTATTCTCTTCTGTTCCTTTTCATTACAATTCTCATATTCATTTATAAATGATGGTGAAATCATTTCAAAGTAATATCTTAATAGATATATATAGGATTTTGTTAAATTATTTGCATGTAACATTCGTTTTTTTAAATATTTATTATCCATATTGATTATATATCTTAAGTGCATTAATACTTTAGCATTAATATTTCCCTTTTCGATTTTGTTTAACTGCCTTATTGTACTTTTACTTGCAGGAAACCCTAACTCTCCTGCAATACCTCTTACTCCCTTTTTAAGAAGGGATCTCATTTTCCTGCACCTATTACCTTTTTTACCTGTAAATAGATTATTGTTTGCAACAGCAAAGGCAAGTGCAGGACAAATCTTTATTAATTCAATTGCCTTATCTACATCTGTTCTTGCTGCAAAAGTTAATAATGACCATTGGCTTTCTTTGTACCCGCTAATTGCCCCTCTCACCTTTTTAGGAATCTTATCAGTATAGTCCCGTGTTAATAATGAATATTCATATATTTTTGGAACATAAACACACAAATACAATCTTTTATCACTTGAATCATGGGTTTCCAATTTTGTTTTTCTTCCAACTGCTCTCCATTTTTTAATATTAAAATAACTATTAGATGGAAAGTAATTGGATGCATTTCCTGTTTTTCTATCAATATGATATGCCCTTAAATCAGGCCAATATGTAAATTTTATAATTATGCCTTCTTCTGCATAACATAATTTATCATCTTTTTTATAATACAAAAATCCTCCATCTCAATAATATATCAATCAATTTCAAAATCAAGCCGCCAAAGAATACCTATCAAACTGTTTACATTTAATATTTTTAAACTCTTTTAGATATCTTTTTATTTAGTTTTTTATTCCTATTCTTTACCATTCTCAATTTGCTCATTATGCTATTAACTGCATAAGCATCATCAGTTGCTTTCAATATATAACTATATAAACCAGGCATTACTCCTGATTCCATAAGCTCCATCTCCAAAATATGCATTATAATGATTCCAAATATCTTTTTATATTCTTTGGAATATTCAAATACACAATTCCCTTTATCATCATTAATTAACAATTTGTGTTCATACACTTTCACAATATAATCACATTCCGCAAATGCTTTTAATGCTTTTTGCTTATCATTTTTCAAATAAACATCTCTTCTTGGTATATCAAGATTAGGCATATCAATTGCATAGGTGTTTCCCATTACAGGTCCATGGACAAAGATTTTCAAATCTTTTTTCCTGAGAATTTCACTCATTCAATCTCCTTTTTAGGTTCACTATATATAAAGACATCTTTTTTGTGGATTTTCAATTCTTATTGTGTTTTATTTATCAAAACAATCACTATAATAATAAGAATTACCATACCAACCCATCCGCCTGATGCAAGAAATCCAATACAGCGGAAAAATAATCCCAAAACAATGATAAATAGTATTATCCCCCCAATTATCTTAAAAAAATTCTTTATCAACTTTATACTCTCCTATTAATTTACTTCTAATCATGTATAATCCCATCATACCTTGAAAATCCGAAGGTCATTCTGAATACTCTCCCCGCTCCACACATGACGAATCTCATATTTCTTACTGATCCTCATCTCTTTTCTGTCATTCCCAACTTGATTGGGAATCCAGTCCGCCCTGAGCGAGCATAGTGAGCCGAAGGGTATTTTCTTTCTTTCCTTTCTTTTCTCCACTAGCGTACTAGAAACAAGCACACTAGATACCTCTTCGGTAACAAGCGTACCTGAAACCTGACACTTCTCCAAATTTTTCTACTTTTTCAACCACCGTCCCTTGAATTTTTACCTTGAATTTTTATATTATCCTATGTTTCATTTGTTAAATCAATCCCTGATTTGTAGTTTCTTATAATAGTTTTTTCATAATTATTACTTTGCACAAATTCTGAAACGATTCTCTTCAACTTTGTTTTATTTGCTTCCATTTCCATATTCAAAATATCACTAGTAGTCATCTTTTCAATCATTTCCAATGGTATATCCCTAAATCTATCTTTGTTTTTCATTATAGTATTTATAACATGCTTTCTGTATTGCTTATTTGTGATTTTATCATTTTTATTGTTTTGTATAAAATCAAAAATTCTATCTCTATCTTTATTGTAATAATTAATAATCTCCGTTAATTGTTCTACATATAAATCATTATAATTCCCATACAATAATTTATCAATTTTTTTGAATAATACTTTTTTTCTATATTCAAAATCTATAAATATGTTAAATTCTTTTACTAATTCTTTATCTTCTATAATCTCATCAATTCTCATGATGTGTTTTGATATCATTCTCAGTAAAGTAGTTATTTCTTCCTTTATTTCTATACTGTCTTCGTCTTCAACTGGATAGTTTATTATATTAAGCATATTAATTAAACCAGTTTTTTTTAACTTTTTTTGTTTTTCAATATTGTTGTTTTTTGTATTTCTACTCTTCCTTTGAATGAATTGTAATATTCTTGTTATAATATTCAAATTTACAGATCCAATCTTATTTCGATTCTTCTATTCTTCATTTTGTATTCCTCATTACTATTGCAGTAACTAATTAATTTCATGATTTTCTCAATAGAATAATTATCATACACATAATTTAATAATTCTATAGCATTTTCCTCAACTTTTTGGTTAGTTCTGTTTTTCTCATATTCTAAATAATATTTTTTAACCAATTCATAATTAGGCTGATAATATGCTTTACCACAGGGAAGAAGTTGCACTTCACTGAATTCTTCAAATTCGTCAAGGATTCCTTTTCTCTTTATAAATTGTACTATTGTATTAGCTCTATCCAAAGATAGATTCCAATTTGAGTAATTTATGTCATTGTATTTTATTTTAAGGTCGGATGATATTGAATCAGTATCTGTGTGACCTATTATTAAAATATTTTTGATTTTGCTTGCTACACCTTTTTCTCTGTATTTATTAACAATCTCGTGTATTTTGTTAAATGCTTCATGAAATTCCTTCTCTGCCTGAATAGTATCTACAATGGAATATTTTCCTGATTCAAAAAGTAATTTCTCATTAATATGTTGCGAGGGTACATTTTTGAATTCATTCTCCAAATTCTTTTTCATAAAATATGCACTTATCAATATAAATACCAGCAACAATGCAAAAGCTAAATCCAAAATACTTTTTATTGGTTCAGACTTTTTCAATTTTTCTCCTGCTTTTTGAAAATATTCAATTTATTCCATACACTATGTTTTTTATTTTCATCCATCACAATTTCCCTTATTGAATCCTCATCAATTTTTATTCCATCAAGCAATTTGGTTGTTTTACCAATATTTTGAATTAGCTGTTCTATCATTTTTTCAATTGAAAGAAATATTGCACCAATATTTCTTTCTTGTGATTGCTGTATCCATTCTCTTTGTATTTGATTTACATGATCTATAATTTTTTTCATTACTTCCTGGTTTTCCGTCTTCTCGCTTACAATAACACCATCAAATTTTATTTTCATGTTTTTAGCTGAGTTGTCAAATGATTTAGTTATATGATTTGTAATGTCTTCCATATTTTGATTTGTGTTTTTTGTAAATTTTGATACTTGGTTTTCTTGTTCTTCTATTTGCTTCAATATTGCATTTCTCGTTTTTTGATTGTCTTCTAAATTATTTTTTATATTCTCTATAATCTCACCATTTTTTCTATTAGAAATACTTATCGTTTCATCCATTTTTATTGATATTGTCTCTAATTTATTCACAATTTTCTTATCATTCAATGCAATAGCAGAAAAACTCTCTGACATCTTTTTGGATGATGAAATTAAATTGTAAATATTTTCCTTTTCAATAAGATACTTGTTAAGAAATTCACTCATTAGTTGATTAAAATGGCTGATTGATTTTTTCAATTCATTTGTTGATTCAATATTTGCTGATTTTATCTCATCAAATTTTATTACTGAAGTATTGAAACTTTCAGAAGCATCCTTCATATTTTCAATAAGTGGATGGATTGTGTTGGTCATATTATGAAGATCTTTTGTTATTTTATTGATACTAAACTGAGTTTCTTTAATTATCATTTCTACATCTTTCGCATTGTTCATTAAATATTCTATTGTTCTATTCTGTGCTATATCAAATTCTTTTTCATTGTTTACATTCAATTTGTTTGACCATGCATTAAAGATAAGCCCGAAAATGCTTGTAAAGAGAGCAATCGCTGCAGCAGAAACAATTCTTGACACTATTTGTGCATCATCCAATCCACCCTTTCCTATCCACCAAACGTAACAAAAACTTATAATTAATCCAAGAAATGTTCCACCAATACCAGACAAAATGAATCTCCCAGGATCATTATTATATGAAAATTCCGGTTTTATCATATTTAAAATTCTATCAAAATCAGTCATATTTCTAACCCACCCCGATTGTGAATATTGTTTTATTCTCATTGCAAGAGTTTCTGGAGTATCTTTATCAAATTCATTCTCATTTCCGTCAAGCATTTCTAATTCTATTTTAAATATCCTTATTTTATCATTTGATTTTTTAATGTTTTTTTTATAATTGTTAAAAAAATAAGCCATAGAAATAAT
>CBDUZN010000003.1:0-35967 GCA_965371715.1 uncultured bacterium
ACAATTGGTTTCTCAATTCAGATAAAATTTCTAAAATGAGAAAAATTTATAAGAAAAAAAAGAATTCTGTTTTACCACCCATTTTAATTTCTAAAATTCATGATGAATATTCAATCATAGATGGACATTCAAGAGCATTTGTTGCCTGGGAGAATGGGAAACAATTTATTAATGCAGAGATTCAAGACCTTGAATCAATAGAGGGTAGTTCAATGTTATATAAATATATTCATGATAACTCTTCTTTAATGGGAATCAATAAAATAAGTGATCTGCAGGGAAAAATTCTTAATGAGGAAGAGCATAAGGTAAAATGGTGTCAATTATGTACAAGCATGTTGAAATCACTGGAGAATGGGGAAAAACCTAATCTTGACAATGTTTTTAATAGAAAGTAAAATAAAATCTTAAGAGTGAGAACTGCTGCTTATTAACAGGAAAAAATAGATAAACTGTTTATTTGTCAGAAAAAATTTAAAAAAGGAGTTTAATTATGATTAAGAAAATACCCGATGAAATTATAGTAGCATTAATAACTGGAGTTTGTATAATTGCTCTTTCAGTTATATTGAAAAGAGTTCTTCATGTTGAAGTTGATTCTTTAATAGTGAATAGTCCTGCTTTTTTATTTATAGGCTATATTATGATAAATGAAAAAACTAAGAAAAGTGCAAAAGGAAGCAAGCCTTTACTTTGGAGTTTAGGGATAATTTTTATAACGGCACTTATTATATTAATAAACGCAATATAATTTGTAAGGGGTAAGCGAATTTTTCATTTATCCCAAATCAAAAAGGTGTGTTACTATGAAAAAAATATTAATTGGCATAGAAGTTGGAGCAATTATTGGAGTAATTGATGTGATTCCAATGATTCTTCAAAATCTAACATGGGATGCAAACATTTCCGCATTCACAATGTGGATTGTAGCCGGGTTTTTTGTATCAACAAGTAATTTAAAATTAAATAGTGTAATTAAGGGAATCATTATATCATTTTTATGTTTATTGCCTGTGGGAGTTATTATTGCATGGAGTGAACCAATATCTTTGATTCCAATATCTACTATGACACTTATTCTTGGAAGCATATTGGGCTTTTCAATCAATAAGCGTACTCTTAAATTAGTAAAATGAAATTATTAAACCAAAAATTATTATTCCATGCATAAAAAAATTAGGAAATTAGGATTTAAGGAATGTAAATTTCATACAGGCATAGTTGAGATAAATTATATTGTTGGACCAAATAATGGTCCTGCACTTATTTTGATTCCGGGACAAAGTCTTTCCTTAGAAAGCTATTATAGGTCATTGCCATTACTAATGAAGAGATTTCATATTTTTGCAGTTGATGTTCGGGGACATGGGAAATCCGGATGGACACCCGGAGAATATACTTTCCCAAACATGGGAGAAGACATATCTATACTATTAACAAAAATCATTAAAAAACCTGCTTTTATTTCAGGCAATTCATCGGGTGGACTTATTGCTATGTGGGTGGCAGCGAATAGACCAGATTTTGTGTCCGGTATTATTCTTGAAGATGCACCTGTTTTTAGTGCGGAATGGCCACGATTAAAAGATGATTGCTATATTTATAGATTATTTAAAAAAATATCACAAACCATTGGCTCCACAAAAGGTCGTGATTTAGCAGGATTTTTTAAAGGAATGGAAGTGCCATTTGAAGGAAAACAGCATGTAATGAAATTTCCCAATTGGTTTACGGGGATTCTTGTATTAATTATTCATTTATATCAATATTTTAACCCTGATAAACCGGTGGACATTCCACTTTTACCAGCAGTAATGAGATTGTGGGTAAAAAATCTCTCTATTTATGATCCTGAGTTTACAAATGCTTTTGTTGATGGTAGTGCTTGTAGGGGATTTGATCATGAAGAAACATTAAAACGCATAAAATGTCCTATTTTACTTATGCATGCAAATTGGTTTAAACATCTGGAATTTGGTTTGGTTGGATCAATGGATGATTCTGACATTGAACATATTCGTTCATTAATCCCGAATCTTCAATACAAAAGAATTACTTCCGGACATATGATTCATTTTGAAAATCCAAAGCAATTTACCAAAGAAGTTATTTCATTTACTAATACAATAAAGATTAATGATAAAGACAAAGGGACTTGAAAAAACTAACCAATTACAATATACTAACTGAATGTTAATAAAAAAAGTATTTGAGCATTCAATAAAAATATTTCGCAAAGCATTGGCAGGGAAGGGTGCTGAATTTAAGTTTATACCTGCAAAACATATTGAAATGCCTCCACTGAGAGAAACAAGCATATATGTTCATATCCCATTCTGTAAAAATCTATGTCCATATTGTCCATATAATAGAATTCCCTATGATTCCAATTTAATAAAGCCCTATGTGAATGCATTAATAAAGGAAATAGAAAGCTATAGCATGGTTTATAAAAACACAAATATTACATCTGTATATTTTGGAGGAGGAACACCAACTATTATAGGAGATGAGCTTATTCGGATTACAGATGCAATAAGAAAAAACTATAAAACAGTAGGTGATTTTTGTATTGAAACAAATCCCAATGATATATCTGAAAAAACAATAGATGTGTTAAATAATTGTGATTTCAATTCAATTAGCATTGGAGTACAAAGTTTTAATGAAAAATTACTACAAAGTATAGGCAGAAAATACAATGAGAAAGATATTCATAGTGCAATTACTCTTGCTCAAAAAAATCATTTTGACACAATTAATATAGATTTACTATTTGCCCTTCCCGGACAAACAACAGAGGATTTGGCAGATGATATAAGGAGAGTCCTTGAATATTCTCCGGATCAAGTAACCTATTATCCATTATTTACATTTCCATATTCGGAAATATCAGAATACAAACAAATAAAATATGTTAAATCTCCATCAATTTTCAAAAGAAGAAAAATGTATTATCAATTATATGATACCTTTAAAAACAATGGGTATTCCAAGTGCTCGGTTTGGTCATTCAAAAAGGATAATAATGGAAGTAAGTATTCTTCTGTTACAAGGGAAAGATATTTGGGATTTGGGGCAAGTGCAGGTTCATATTTTGAAACACATTTTACACTTAATACCTTTAATGTTCCTGAATACATTTCATCAATAAAATCAAAAGGTAATGCTGTAAGTTTAACAATGAATTTCACTAAACAATTATCCATACTTTATGATTTTTACTGGCGGCTCTATGATACGGTAATTCCTATAAATAGAAAACTTGAATTTTCTTCATATTCCATAAAAAGGAATATGAAATTGTTAATAATAATTCAAATCCTAAAATTACTAAAATGGGTGAAGAAAGAAAATAAGGAATACATATTAACCAAAAAGGGTTGTTTGTGGGTTCATTTTATTCAGAATATGTTTTCATTAAATGCAATAAATACAGTATGGTCAGCAGGGAAAAAACATGCATGGCCCAAAGAAATAAAATTTTGATTTCTGATTTTTTGACTTAAATTAGATTTGAAAATATAATATTAAGAAATTGTAAGAATAATAGATAAGGAGAAAAATGATACGAATAAATATAACAGAGAGGAGATAAGTCAGAAGTTACTATAATCAGAAATACTGATATTCTAACACTTCAAAGTGCATTTCCTCCTATACAATATTTTCCATTATTTACTAGAGATAATCCAACTGCATTTGCAGAAGCATCATTTATAGGGAATGAATTTAATATTAATACTGTTAATGTAAAAGCAATTAATATATATATTGATCCAAGATATGTAAATCTCAATCAACCCATTATTGTTAATATTAATGGAGAGAAAAAATATGAATCTCTAGTAAAACCTGATATTAATTTCATGCTTAATAATCTATATGAAAATAATGATAGAAAACACATATATGTAAATAGGATAACTATAAAGTTCTAATAATAGACTTATAAAGTATTAACTTATTATATAATATATAGAGTCGGGGGTTGACATTTTGACATATTTATTAACAAAAAACCGCCTTTTTTCATTGAATTTGTGTAAAAACCACTATATATAGATAAACATTGAGTAATATACACAATTATTGTGTATATTAGGTCAAAAAAATGTCAAAAAGTCAAGCCCCGGCCTTGGGGGTTGACAATAGGTTGACAATAAGATGAATATTGATTAGATTAGGTTTTTCATTTTCTGATTCTGACTTTATCCCTTGATAAATTATTTAAATGATGTACAATTTAATTATGGTATATGACAAATTAATAAAACAATTTAAATATATATTATCCCAAAAACAATAAGAAGGAGTGGAGATGAGAATTTCAAAGAAAGGAATTATTATAATATTAGCAATCACAGTTTTGGCGGTTTTGGCTTTACTTATTTTTCTAAGTTTACTAAGTGAACCGGAAAAGGATAGTGGAGCAATTCGTGTTTTTGCAAGACCAACAGGTAGTTTGAATTATGGTCCCTCAACAATGAGATTCACATTTTCTGGTATGTTTATTGGAGAAAGGGGATTAAAGATATCATCGGATTCAATTTCTGAATATATTGAAATAAAACCATATATTAAAGCAGAGGGTGTCTGGATTACGGAAAAGAAATTTCAATTAGATTTCAAATCAATAATTGAACCGGGGAAAAAATATAATGTATCTGTAAAAAGAATTCCCCTTCCCTATGATAGCATTTACATTAAATCATCACAATTTAGTTTTATTACCCCTGAATTTGAACCATTACGGGTTGTAGTTAAAAATATAAGAAATAATAAAGCTACAATAATAGTAGGATTCAATTATAATGTAATTCCGAATATAATAAAAAAACATATTGTAATTAAGGATTCCAATAATAAAACAATTAAAATAACCGATATATCCTATAATACTACAAATAACAAAAAAGAAGTATCCATTAAATTCCCTACTGTAAAAAAAGGCAGCGAATATACAATTCTATTTAAAAAAGGATTAACGACTGCACAGGAATTTGCTTTAAAAAAAGACAAAACAATGAAATTTATAATTGCCTTTAGCAATAAGCCCATTAATTTGTATATTAATAAAATTGAAGAAAGTGGTGATGAATATATGGCAAAAATTAAGGTAACAACTGTAAATAATAAACATGTAAAAATTCGTGAAGAAGATATATCAAATTATTTTTCAGTGTCTCCTGAAATTCCAATAAAAATTTCTGCATCTAATGGGTATATAAGTGTTTTTGGTAATTTTTCACCGGAAGAAGAATATGAATTAACGGTATCAGCAGGGTTAAAAGGAATAAATGGTGAAATGCTTGAAAAGGATTATATTCTCAATATTAATGCTCCTCCAAAAAAATCTCAACTCAGTTTTTTATACAATGGAAAATATTTCGGCAAACAAGGTGGATTACAGGTACCATTAAAGGTTTATGGCATTGATACATTAAACATCAAAATATCATATATGCCTGTGAGAAATGTTGTTTTGTGGTATTCAGTTAATAATGGAAGCAGGCATTCGGCATATCGATATATGGAAAATATTGTTGTTAATCATAAGAAGATTGTTGAGAAAGACGGACCTTTATGGATTGATCTAAGAGAAATTGCAGAAATTTCACAATATGGCATCTATTTTATTGAGGTAAGGGGTAAATCAAAAGAAGGGAGATGGTTTAGCGATGTTATGGATCTTACAATATCGGATATGTCCATTGTTTCCAAATGGAGCAAAGACAATATAAATATATGGGTTGTAAACAATACCTCTTTAAAACCAGAAGCAAATGTAGAAATAGAGGCATGGAGTAGAAATAATTTCCCTATTGGCACATCAACAACCAATCAGAATGGTTATTGCACTATTCCCATTGAAAAAAAGAATAGACAGGCATATGTTCTCTTTGCAAAAAAGGATAATGACTGGACATTTTTAAATCTATCACAGGCTAGAACTCATAAAGAGACATACAATATTTCGGGAGATATAAAACAAAGCGATTATATTGCCTATTTTTATCCTGAAAGGGATATATATAGACCAGGTGAAACAATACATTTTTCAGTTCTTACCAGAAATACAGAAACATATAATGGAATTTCATTACCTTTAACAATTCAAATCAGAGATCCCAAAGGCAAGAAATATGTAATGCTTACAGGGAACACTAATGATAATGGACTTGCTGTATTTGATTTATCAACAACAGTGTCTGCCAATACCGGCAAATACGCAGTTCAAATTTCAACTGGAGATAAAAATATATATACTGGATTTATATTTATTGAAACATTTGCTCCTGAAAGAATGCGATTAAAAATAACATTACCGGATGAATTAAATATAAATGATAAATTTTCTTTTGATATTGATGCAATGTATCTATTTGGTGCTCCTGCTTCCGGAGAAGAATTGAAGGTGAAAATGAAATGTGAAGAAACACCATTTAAAAGTAGTGGAACATATAATTTGTATACATTTGGTTCTCAAAGAATGAAAGATGAAAAGAAGCCCGTAATTAATAAGAATTTTGGCAATTATACTTTGAACAAAGATGGGCATATAACAATAAAATATAAAGCACAGGAGAAAATGGATTTTTATCTTCCTGTTAAAATCATGATATATGCAGATGTTAGTGAAGGAAAGAGTGGAAGGGTAACAAAAAAGGTAATTGAAAAAATTTCGTATACTCATCCATTCTATATTGGATTAAAACCAAAAACAACATATACAAGCAGAGATAAAGAAATACCTGTTAATGGTGTTTTAGTTACACCTCAAAATAAATTATATGGAGAAGAAACCACACTAACATATAGGGTTTATCAGATTGAATATTCATATTCATATGAGTATTATGATGATTTCTACTGGAGAAGACTGTGTGAAAAAATACCAGTAACTCCAGAAAAAAAGATAACTGTTAATGATGGTAAATTTACAGTAATTGTTCCACCAAATAGTAGCTATCGCGATCTATTAGTAGAGGTATGCGATGAAAATGGTGGTAAATCCCAGATTACTATTTCCGGATGGGGTTGGTGGTATTCAAGAAATAATAATCAGATCCCGCCTCCGGATGTTCTAAATTTAAGAATAAATAATGAAAATGTTGAACCAAATGAAACTGTTAAGGTGGAGGCATTACTTCCATTTGAAGGAAAAATTTTATGGACAATTGAATTAGATAATGTTCTTATTCATGAATGGAAAGATGCAAATGGTGAAAAAGCAGAATGGGAATTCAAAGTTCCTAAGAATGTTCCTAATATATATGTAACAGCACTTTTGGTAAGATCAAATGAAAATTATCTTGTATCAAGGGCATTTGGTATTGAAAGATTAAGGATTAGACCATCAAAAATGGAATTACCAATAGAAATAGAAGCGCCTGAACTTGCAAAACCGGGTGAAAAAATAAAAATCAAATTAAGTTCATCGGAACAATTTGATGCAACAATAGCAATTGTGGATGAAGGCATTCTGCAATTAACGGATTTTATTACGCCGGATCCATATAATAATATTCTTAGAGATAGAAGATTAACAATAGATATGGCTGAGGGTTTTGGATGGATTGTAAGAAAATATCTTTCCAGAACAGGAGGCGGTTATGCAAGCAAAGAGAGTTCCTATCAGGAAGCAAGGTTTACGCGACTTGTATCATATTGGAGTGGAATTATTCATTCCAATAAAAAGGGGAAAGCGGAATTTGAAATAAAATTACCTCAATTTTCAGGGAGATTACGCATAATGGCAGTGGGTGTTAATAATAAGAAAATGGGTAGTTCTGAAAAAGATATTATTGTTAAAAGCGATGTTGTAATTTCACCAACAATTCCAAGATTTTTATACTATAATGATAAATTTGAAATACCTATTAGTTTGGTGAATACAACAAAATCATCAAAAACAGTTTCCCTAAATGCTTCATTAACATCTATTTCTCCAACAACATGGAAAAATAAAGTAACAATTAAAAGTGAAGAAACAAAGGTTGTATATATAAAGGGAAAAGTTAAAGATGATTCACATAGAGCAAAATTTCTTATTTCAGCAAAAACAGGGAATGAGATGTATAGGGATACATTTGAAATACCTTTGTATCCGGATAGTCCATTTATAACAGAAGTAACAAGTATCAAAATTGAAAATAATAATGAAACAAATTTGAAAAAGTATTTTGATAATTGGTTTGATATTGCTCATTCGGCACAAATTTATATATCTACAATACCTGGTCTTAATAAACTGCACTATGCCAGATATGGGATTCATTATCCCTATGGTTGTATTGAACAAACATCAACATCAACTATTCTTTTATTAAGAATATCAAAATTGCTTCCAATAATTGCACCTAATATAACAATGGAAACATATAGGGATATGGTTAGAGTTGGCATAAGTAAAATACTATCAATGCAAAATATTTCAGGTGGCTTTTCCTATTGGCCTGGCTCAATAAGACCATCGGAATGGAATTCTATTTATGCCACATTTGTTCTTTTGGAGGCAAGGGATGCTGGCTTTGTTGTATCAGAGACATGTTTAAATGCTGCATTAACATACATTTCCTCAATAGCCAGTAACAATATTTTTGCATACTATGTATTGGCAAAAGGGGGAAGATTTAATGGCTATTCAAGCAAAATAGAGGAATTGGCAAGAAATTATAAACACAAAAAATATAATAGAGTGCAACTTCTTTGGATAGCAGGAACATTATATGAATGCGGTAAAAGCAGAGAGGCATCTGAAGCACTGTACAAGGCATTGGAAATGAATATTGAGAAAGGAAGAAAAATGTCAGGTAGTTTTTATAGTGAGATCAAGGGAAAGGCATTATCTCTATATATGATTGAGCAGATATCACCTGATATTCCTGAAGCGGATGAATTATTAAGTGAATTATCAAGTTTTCTTTCAAACAAAAGACGGAGATACTATACAACACAGGAAATTGCATGGTCAACATTGGCTATTGGATTATACATAGATAAACATTCATTAAAAGAAGATATTGATTGTGATTTTATTATTAATGGAAAGAAGACAGAATTAAATAAATCAAAGGGCTTATTAACTCTATTTTTTAATAATGCTCCTGGCAAAAAGAATATTAAACTTAAAACAGATACATATCCGCTGTATCTTGATATTGTTAATACGGGATTTTCAAAGAGTAATAAAAAATTTACCTCAATAAGTAATGGAATGAATTTGCGGAGAAAAATATATTCATATTCAGGGAGTCCCATTTCAACAGCAAAACAAGGGGATTTGTTGATTATGGAAATAATTGTTGAATCAGCAAAGAATCATTATTTGGAGAATGTTGCTTTTGAAATTCTTATTCCTGCAGGTATTGAAATTGAGAATCCACGATTAACAGGTGCTGCTCTACCAGCATGGACACAAAAAGAAAAAAACAATAAAATATGGAGTCCTGATTATTTGGATATAAGGGATGAAAAAATAATGCTTTTTGGTAATTTAAACAGAAAATATCATTATTATATTCTTTTAAGAGCAGTAACCCCGGGACAGTTTTTCTTTCCTCAGGCAAAGGGCATTGTTATGTATAATCCTGAAATAAATGTAAATACGCTTGTTGATACATTTAATGTATTTAAAAAATAAAAAACAGTATGTCTTTGCCGGAATAATATTTGTTTTAATAATATTTCTATTATTGGTTTATCTCATCCCCTTACCAAAGGGGATGAGCAAACCATTATCAAAGGTTATAAGATATAGTAGTGGAAAGGTGATGAGGGTATATCTTTCTTCTGATGAGAAATGGAGAATATATCTTCCTATAGATAATACGGATGAATTATTCAGAAAAACTACAATAATGTATGAAGATAAATATTTCTGGCTACATCCCGGAATAAATATTGTGGCATTATTAAGGGCTTTATATTTAAATATTAAAGCAGGAAAAATTGTATCCGGTGGCTCTACAATATCAATGCAGCTTGCAAGATTGGTTGAACCAAAGCCCCGTACAATTAGATCAAAACTTATTGAAATATTTAGAGCAATACAATTTGAATTACGATTAGGAAAAAAAAGGATTTTAGAAACATATATTAACATTGCACCTTATGGAGGAAATGTTGAGGGGGTTGGTGCTGCCTGTTTAGCATATTTTGGCCATTTACCCGAAAACCTGCTGCCTGAGGAGGCGGCATTTTTGGCATCTATTCCTCAATCACCCGTAATACGAAAACCTGGTAATATTGAAGAGGGTATAAAAGCAAGAGATAAAATTTTGAGAATAATGTATAAAAAGGGATTGATTACACAAGATGATTATAGAAGAGCAGAAAATGCTCCTGTACCAATGGGTTTTATGTCATTTCCAATGGAATCACAACATGCTGCGGATTTTGCAATGCTGCATTATCCTTATGAGAATGATATAACTATTTCAATTGATGAGGATATTCAAAAAAAGGCAGAAAATATTGTGAAATCATATCAGAAAAGAATTGAATATCTTGGAGCAACCAATATAAGTATGGTAATAATAGAAAACAAAACAGGTAAAGTCAAATCCCTTGTTGGTTCAATAGATTATTATAATAATGAAAATGATGGGCAGGTAAGAGGATTCTATGCATATAGATCGCCCGGGTCTGCATTGAAACCATTTTTATATGCCCTTGCTCTTGAAAAAGGTATTATATCAACAGAAATGCTGATTGAAGATGCACCCCATTCTTTTGGTTCCTTTTCACCAATAAATTTTTCTGAAAAATGGGATGGATTAATAACTGCTGAAAATGCTTTATCAAAATCATTAAATATGCCATTTGTAATAATGCTGAAAAAAACGGGCTACAAGGATTTTATGGAAAAAATGTATGCCAGTGGATTAAGAGGACAAAGGGGATTTGATGATTATGGACTTACGGTTATTACAGGAGGAATGGAAGTAAAATTATTGGATTTAGTAAATCTCTATTCTTGTTTAGCAAATGGAGGTAAATATAAATCATGGAGTATTTTACAGAATGAATCGATATTTCCCGATACCTTGCTATTCAAATCGGGAGCTGTATTTCTTACATTAAAGGCACTTGCTAAAAAAAGCAGACCAGATGCTCCCAAAATTGAGAATTTTAATTTTCCCAAAACAAATGTATATTGGAAAACAGGAACATCATGGGAAAGAAGGGATGCATGGAGCATTGGTTTTCAGAAAAAGTATTCTGTTGGTGTGTGGGTGGGGAATTTCAGCGGTGAAGGAGCTGAGGGTATTGTTGGCGGTATTGCAGCATCTCCCATTATGTTTGATATTATAAGAGCAATTGAAACAGAAATGGATAAAGAGGAATTTGACTGGAAATACGATGCTTTAGAGGATATTGAACTTGTAGAATTGTGTGCATTTTCGGGTTATAAGGCGGGAATGAATTGTGAAGACAAGGAATATGTTTATGTATTAAAAAATGCTAATCCATCCGAAAAATGTCCATTTCACAAAAAATTTATGATTGAAAAAGAAACGGGCTATAGGGCTTCACCATGGGAGGATTATGAAGATGGAGCAATTGAAGAAAGGGTTTTTGTTATATATCCTCCCTCAGTACAAAGAGTTATGGGCAATAAAGGAAAAATCCCATCCTTTTCTCCCAAATGTGCTATTTCAATAGAAATGAAATCACTACAAGTAATAAGTCCTATTCATAATTCTGTAATTATGATTCCCAGTGGTATTGATAATGCATCCTATGTTATGCTTCAGGCATATACTGCATCTGAAAATGGTGAAATATATTGGTTTTTGAATGGAAAATATATTGGTCCAACATTATCGGGAGAAATAAAGAAAATAATTGCTCAGCCCGGAGAAATGAAATTTGTTGTTCAGGATGAAACGGGAGAAAGTAAAAAGATTAATATTACGGCATTTAAGAATTGAATTAATAAACAATTGATATATTATTGAAAAAAGCAAGGAGAAAATACATGAAATATAAGAATGGAAAAAAATATGATGAAAAAATGAATAATATTAATATTGAACTTTGGTATGAAATGGTAGAGCATTATTTAAGAATATATCTTCCAAAGAGTGGGGAAATATTGGATGCAGGAGGAGGTACAGGTGAATTTAGTATAAGAACTGCTAATATAAACAAGAATTTGAAAATAGTAAATTGCGATATATCAAAAGAAATGTTGAAAAGAGCCAAAGAAAAAATAGAAGAAATGAATCTGAAAAAAAGAATTAAAAATAAAATTTGTGATATAACAAATCTGCCATTTGATAATAATCAATTTGATTATACTATGTGTTTGGGAGATTCTCTTAGTCTTTGTGAGAATGCAGAAAAGGCTTTTAATGAACTTGTAAGGGTAACTAAGCCCTCTGGAAAAGTTCACTTATCAGTTAATGCCTTTTGGGGCAATTTCTTTGCAATGATTGCCAAAGGACCCAATGAAAAAATTTATTTTGAAGATATGATGAATTATTATAAAACTCATATAATTCACCAAAACCATAAATCAATGGAATGTAGAAGTTTTACACTAAAGGAATTAGAAAAAATGGGACGGAAATACAATCTTAAAATAATCAGGAAATTTGCTACACCAATTTTCTGGGTCTATAGTAAATGGCTGGATGACACGGAAAAATTGAGCACAATAAAGGAATTTCAGTATAAGCATTGTGAAGATAAAGAACTAATTAATTTTGGGAATCATATAAATATTATTTATGAAAAATAAGCTATTTACTATTATGAAATCAATAGAATTCAACTGATATATAGGTATAATTTAAGAAAATATTGGCAAAGTATCCTTAAAAAACGGAGATAAGACGGAGAATATAGTAACTTATGGCTGAAAACTGATAAGAATGATAGCCCCCGAGTATATATTTCTCTTTCTGTTCTTGCGAGCAAAGTGCGGCAATCTCCTTAAGGGCACATCACGATGTGCCCCTACTAACAATAATTTGAACTTGACATATATTGTAAATATTAATAATATAATGGAAATAGGATGGAGGTATATTATGAAAATTAAAGTTTTGTTTTTAACAGCAATGATACTATTTGGATTATTATCATTTTCAAATAATATTGATAGAGATTTACCAATTAACAAATAGGATATAATGAAGGAATTAAATGATACAAAAGCAACAGGGGATTCATTAAATTGCACACTTTTGGGCAGAGCATTATTTGGCAATTGTCGTGCTGTCTTTATAAAAGATACAATTGCCTATTCCTGTCATGGGAATTCATTATTGATATTCAATATCAAAAACCCATCAAATCCAATATTACTTGGTTATTATGATACAGGTAATGATGCATGGGGTGTATTCATAGTTGATTCATATGCTTATGTGGCAGATGGATATGCAGGATTAAGAATAATCAATGTGTCAGATCCCAGTAATCCGGTAGAAACGGGCTTTTATGATACGGGTGATTATGCACGGGGTGTATTTGTAATGGACTTATATGCTTATGTGGCAGATGATGCAGGAGTAAGAATAATAAATGTATCAGATCCCAGTAATCCAGTAGAAACGGGTTTTTACTATACTGGTGGTGCAAGTGATGTATTTGTAGTTGATTCATTTGCTTATGTGGCAGCTGGTGGTGCAGGATTAAGAATAATCAATATATCAGATCCGGCAGCCCCGGTAGAAACGGGCTTTTATGATACGGGTGATTATGCACGGGGTGTATTTGTAATGGACTTATATGCTTATGTGGCAGATGATGCAGGAGTAAGAATAATAAATGTATCAGATCCCAGTAATCCAGTAGAAACGGGTTTTTACTATACTGGTGGTGCAAGTGATGTATTTGTAGTTGATTCATTTGCTTATGTGGCAGCTGGTGGTGCAGGATTAAGAATAATCAATATATCAGATCCGGCAGCCCCGGTAGAAACGGGCTTTTATGATACAGGTGGTTTTGCATGTGGTGTATTTGTAATTGATTCTTATGCTTATGTAGCAGATGGTGATGCAGGAGTAAGAATAATCAAGTATCCTATGGGTGGTTCGGGAATAGCAGACAATAAATTACACCAAAATGTTTCAGTTAATAATTACAATATTAAATATAATACTACAACAATAGATATGTATTTTGGATTAAAAGCCAGAGGAGAATTAATATTAAATATTTATGATAAGATGGGAAGACAATTAAACACATTAAATAACAGTATAGTTGAAAGCGGATATACAAAAATTAGCATTAATAAAAGTAATTATCCAGCAGGAGAATATTTTATCAAAGGTAAAATGGGTAATACAGAAATCAATACAAAGATAATGATAATAAAATAAAATTGGAGAAAAAGAAAGGGCGGTAACAAAACGTATTCCTCAAATTATTCGGAATATATCCTCGAATTATCGGAATATGCCCTACGAAAGAAAGGAAAATACTGGATACCGTATCAAGTACGGTATGACAGAATATACTTGCAAGTGAGCAAGTAGATAAGAAAAAATATGAATACAGATAAGGAGATTACTTCGCTTTGCTCGCAACGACAGAAAACATTGGATTTTCACCACGGTGAACTTTCAGCGACAGAGAATATTGTATGAAATAATCAGTTAATAATATAGGAGATAATTACTATGGAAACTGACCTAAATAAAATCAGGAAATTATCAAAAGAAAAAGAAGATGAGAATTGGGAATTTCGGTCTTTTTTAAAAGGATGCGATATTTCAAAAAAGAAAATGGATTCAATTGTGCATAAATTATATAAGAAAGTATCATCAGAAATAGATTGTAAAACTTGTGCTAATTGTTGCAGGGAAATGCAGCCACTTTTAGATCAGGAAGATATTGAAAACTTCTCTAAATATTTAGGTATATCTAATCCTCAATTCAAAGACAAATATTTGGTTAAGGATGAATATTTAGAAAAATTTGTGTTTATTGAAAAACCATGTCCATTTCTAAAGGATAATTTATGCTCACATTATACTTGTCGTGCTAAAGATTGTATATCTTATCCACATCTTCATAAAAGTGGATTCATTAATAGATTGATGAATGTAATAGAAAATTGTTCCATTTGCCCAATTGTATTTAATGTCTATGAATATCTGAAAGAGGAAATTTGGCATTGTGATGATTTTTAACTGAACTTATTGATCTAACGAATGATTCATTATATTGGTAATGGTATTCCCAATAAGTGTGCATAAACGGGGAAACTAAATCCCAAAAAGAGCTTGACAAACATAGTTACTATAATACAATAAATATAAGTTTATAAAACGAAAGACCGGAGGTTTTTATGCATTCAATTTCAAAAATCATCATCATGCTTATCATACTTTTATTTTCCATATATTGCTTCTCGCAAACGGGTTCTTTAAAGATATTTTCGGAAATTGAAAATATTGAAATTTACTTTGATGATGTTCTACTTGGAAGTAATATAAAGAAAATTGAGTCTGTTTCAGCAGGAAGTCATTATCTGAAAGTATTTAAAAATGGAGTTATTATTTACGGAGAACTTATAGAAGTGAAGAATAATTTAACATCAACAATTCTGATTAAGAAATCAGAAGAAATGAAAAAGAAGTATTTTGAAGGGAAATCAGAGGAAATAAAAGAATATAAAAAAGAGGAACTGACCATAGTCATCAGTCCAAATGACTGGAAAATTGTTCAAGGTGGAACAGAATTCATAAGCGAGGAGGTTTTTGCTGAACTGACCAATAATAATGAATTGAAGGATAAATTAAAAGAGAAGAACGAAAAAAATGATAATGCATACAAATCATGGAAAAGAATGTCTAATATTAAGGGATCAATAGGTTTAACAACTTGTCTTTCAAGCTTGATAGTAACTGGTGTTGTATTTACAGACCTATTTTTTCCGTTTCTTCCTCAGGATATAAGAAGTATAAGTCCAATTACAGGAACAGCAGGCATTGTGATGGGAATTGCCAGTTATGTACTTTTAACAACTATCCCGGCAAATTATTCGCAGGATACAGCTAATTGTCTGAGTTTGGAAGAGGCCAAAAAGGGTGCAAATGAATATAATGAAAATCTCAAAAAGAGGTTGAATCTGGAATTCTGAGAGCTGTTTTATTTGCGAATCCACCGCTAATTGAAAATATAGATATAAAAATAAATATTAAGATAATAATAGACATTTCTGAAAACAATCCATACGATATAAATAAAATTGAAATTAATATTAATGATACAATTCTAACATTAATACCAATCAATAAATATTTTTTTTATATAATTTATTGCTCAAAAATGGAACAAATGCCAATTGAGCCAATTTGCCTCCACCAATAAGAATAGCGGTTAAAAATCCTATATGAATAGCATTACCTCAGGCATTTATAAGCATTGCCGGAATGATTATATCTTTATCCATAAATTTCTGACACAATGCAAGAAAAATAGCATGCCATAAAAAAGCGTAAAAATTATTTTTTGATTTAGAGAAAGAAATCTTTTCCGCTGCCGTGCTATTCAGAATCCGCAACTGGTCTCTATTATCTTAGCATTACGATCGAGTCATTATTGTATTGCATTTTGGGCATTTTGATTTGTAGCAAGGTGTACCTCTTCCATGCTCTACTTTATATCCACATTTGGGACATACACAGTATCCACTTGGTCCACTTCCTGTTCCTCCTCCTCTGCCAGAACCCATTCCGCCACCAGAACCTGCACCTCTGCCGGAACCCATTCCTAATGATGAAGAAAAAGTGTTATTGCTATTAGATATATTATTATTAACAGAGGGATTTCCTCCATCAATAATACAATTTACAGGACATTTGGATGCGGCTTCATGCATACATTTAGCATTTACATCTACTATTATTGCCTTATTCCCTTGCATACTTATTCCATCAGGGCAAATATTTGCACAGATACCACAGCCAATACATTTATCCTTGTTAATTCTATACATAATATCTCCTTTTTTATATGGTTTGTTTAGCCATATTTATATTAATCAACAAAATTAAAGATAATTGAAAATTAATATATTGCAAGTTCACAGTCAAAGATAGAATTTGATTTATAAAAAGAGTACTGTAGTAAAATAATGAAACCAGATTATTTGATTGCTCTTATTACAATAAATGATCCTTTACCATACCCTTTTTCTACTTGCTCAATTGATTTTATATTGTTCAAATCATTGAATATTGTCTGTACAATTGAAAATTCATTAAAACCACATTCTTTTAAATATTTTATCAATTCAAATGTCGAATAAAAAGTAGCATATCTGTAAAATAAATTATCATTTTTGTATTTGAGATATAATTTACCGATTGGGCTTTTTTTATCAATAAATCCAATAATAATTGAACCACCCTTAATCAATGTTCTGTATAATTCTCTTAATACTTTTTGAACATTATCTACAAAACATATTGATGTTACCATTAATTCCATATCAAATTTATTATTATCAAATGGTAGCAATTCCCCAATGCCTTCTACAATGTTCATGCCCCTTTTCTTTGCGAGAAAAGCCATTTTAGATGAAGGCTCTATGCCAGTTTTGATGCCCAGCGGCTGTCCGAATCTTCCAGAACCTGCTCCTATCTCCAATCCATTATCAAAAATAGGAATTATACTTTTAATTGCTTCTATTTCAGAAAGGTATACATATTTATTTTCTTCAAACCATTGTTCATATATATCAGCATGCTCCTCAAATGGTTTTATATTAGCCATCATTATTCTCCATTATTAATAAATATAACATAAAAATTTAATTAATCAAGATAAGAAATTGAGTCCATAATTAAAGCAGTAAAACAATACAGTATTTAGAATTGGTAGCGAAATAAAAATAAAAAATGAATTTATTTAAATAGGAGAGGGAATAAATGCTAAGATTTATTCCCTGTGTAGATATATGTATTAACTAGAGGTTTCTGTTTTAATAACTCTTCCTTATTTAAAAAGAAGCATTATTCATGATTACTGAACAATAATTTAGAATAAAGAAGGAGAAACCAATTATTAGGATCCCGATAAGAAGCATTCCGAATCTTTTCATTTTGTCTTCCGTTTTTTTTGTTTCAGTAGATAATACGCAATTATGTTTTAAATGTTACAAATAGGGATAATTGCAGAAATTAATATGGGAAAAAATCTTGCGTATCTCTCATTCGGATATAATTATTTACTAAATTTGAACAATGAGTGAGAGGGTCTTTGGATCTTTTCCATACAAAGCGGATTTTTCCATTAATGAATTTGTTTCTCGAAAATTCCTAACTTGATTTTTATAAATATTCTGATATAATCTATTCAACATTTTTAATTTTGGAGGTATTAATGAAAAAAGTATTTTTTATTACTTTAATTTTCATAATTAGTAGCTTTACGCTATTAATGGCAGAGAATGGATTAATTTCAGATAATTATATATCTGATGGAATTAATGCAACGGGTGATTCTTTAAATTGCACATTATTAGGTGGATGGTTCACAGGTCCCTGTAGTGCAATATATGCTAAAGATACTATTGTTTTTATGGGAGATGGTGGTTATATGCGCATACTAAACATGAGTGATCCCTCTAATCCTATTGAAATAAGTAAATACAGAAACATTGCCTTTGTGGAAGATATTTTTGTTAAAGATACAATAGCATATATTTCAATAGGTAATGATGGTGTTGCAATTGTTAATGTTTCTGATCTTAATAATCCGGTTTACATTAATTCAATGTCAACCAATCGAATTTCGTTAAAAACATTTATACTTGATTCATTTGCATATGTATCTGTTGGCGGAAGTGGATTTAGCATTATCAATGTTTCTGACCCTTCAAATCCTATATTTAAAACTACCTTTGATCCGGGTGGAACAGTGAGAGATGTTTTTGTTATTGATACATTGGTTTATGTTGCAGATGGTTCAGGAGGATTCTGTATTGTTAATATTGCCAATTTGGATAGCATTGAAACAATAGGGACTTTTGATACAACAGGATATGGTCAAGGCATTATTGTGGTTGATACAATTGCATATTTATCTGATTATAATATGGGGCTTAAAATATTTAATGTAAAAGATCCAACTAATCCCCAGCTTATTAGTAATTGGTCGGGATCCGGGCAAGCTTATGAAACATATATTATTGACACAGTTGCATATTTAGCAAAGGGTGGTAATTTTTATACTCTTAATATATCAGATCCATCAGCACCTTTTTTAATGGGGACACTTGCATCACCAAATCTTTCATCAGATGTGAATGTTGTTGGAAATACCGCATATATTTCAGACGGACGCTATGGAATGAAAAGCATTGATGTTTCTAATCTATCAAGTCCAACTCTTCTTGCAAGGATTGATGCATCTACTTCATTAGAGAATGTAGTAGTTAGAGATACCATTGCATTTGTTTCAAATGGGTATAATGGTTTATCCATTGTAAATATTAAAGATCCTACAAATACTGAAGAAATAGCAAGATTTGAAACTAATGCACTTCTGTATAAAACTATAATAGAGGATACATTAGCCTTTTTGGCTATTGGAAATTCAGGATTTCAGATAGTAAATATTGCGGATATTTCGGCACCATCAAGTATTGCATCCTTTAATACCAGTGGATCTGTTCGTGATTTATCTATTGCTGATACACTTCTATATCTTGCAGATGGTTCAGGTGGTATTCGTGTTCTTGATATATCTAATCTTGCAATTCCTTCAGAAATTGGTTTTTTGGATCTCTCCTTTTCCCCAATTAGAATTGTAATTACGGATGCATATGCTTTTATGGGGGATTCTTGGGATAGCATTAGAGTAATCGATATTTCAGATCCTACTAATCCCACTTTACAAAACAGTATTGGTACATTGGATGATATATATGAATTGCAGATCATTGATACATTTCTTTATGTAGCGAATGATGCTGTCGGCATTTTGATATACAGCATTTCAGATCCTGTAAATCCTTTGTTTATTAATTCATTTGATACGGGAAATTATGTAAGAGGTTTATATGTTGAAGACACTCTTGCATATATTGCAGATGCTTATCATGGAATGACAATTGTTAATATTGCAAATCTAACAGGTATGTTTGAAGCTGGTAATTATGAAACAGGAGAAGAATGCCGGGGTATTTTTGCTAATTATCCTCTTGTTTATGCATGTGATGTAAATGATGGTCTTTACATTATCAAATATCCAATGGATGCACTTGTTTCTTGTGATTTATCCGGTACAGTAGGATTATCCGATAATCCTGCGGACTCAAGTGAAACCTATGTATCCATAGTAGAACTGGGTATTGCTGATACAACGGATGCACATGGATATTATGAATTTGTTGGTTTAAATGTGGGCACATATACAGTAGTATTTTCACATATTAGTTATATTAATGACACAATTGATGTGTCTTTGTATTCTAATGAAACAGTTAACACAGTATTGAATACAATAGCTAATTATTATAATATTACTGGTACAGTAGGATTATCGGATAATCCGGCTGATTCAAGTGATTCTTATATATCTATAGTAGAGTTAGCACTTATAGATACAACAGATATTCATGGATATTATGAATTTATCAATATTGCAGAAAACATATATACATTGATATATACACATAACACATATAAACCCGATACAATAATAGATACATTAAATGGTAATCATAATATTGATGTAACATTATTAGCCCTTTCAGGCATATTAGATAAAGATATAAATAGACCAACAATATCGGATATTAGAACAGAAGAAAATATATCTTTTGTATATAATAAACTAACAGATAAGAAATCAACAGTATGTTTATATGATGTATCAGGTAGAGAACTATTCAGAAAAGAAATAAATGAACAGGGTCTATACAAGATACAGACAGGGAATATGATCAAAGGAGTATATTTTCTAAGAATAGATGAACAAGATATAGTTCATAAACGGAAACTTATTTTAATCAAATAATAGAGAGGCGGGTTTATAACCCGCCTTTTTTATTCGCATGTGTTTTCTCTTGAAATTTCAAAGGAAGTCATTATACTATTTGAAAATGATTATCATTATCAAAACAGGAGGTATAATGAAAAAATATGATATTATAATTATTGGAGGAGGACCTGCCGGAATAATAACAGCTGGTACTGCAAAAACCTATTATCCGGATAAAAGTATTCTTGTTATAAGAAAAGAGGAAAAATCTGTTGTTCCATGTGGAATTCCTTATATGATGAGCACAATTGGTGTTGATCAAAACTTTGTCCCAGATAAGGCAATTACAGGTAATGGGTCTGAATTACTTATTGATGAGGTTCTGGAAATTGATATTGATAAGAAAATAGTTAAAACAGCAAAAGAGACATTTGAATGTGATAAAATAGTATTAGCAATGGGTTCATCACCAACAGAACCAGCATGGCTAAAGGGAAGAGAAAAGAAAAATGTATTTTATATAAAGAAATCATCGGAATATCTTGCAGAATTAAGAGAAAAGAGTACTAATTTTAAGAAGATTGTGATACTTGGTGGTGGATTTATTGGCGTGGAAGTGGCAGATGAGCTTCATAAAGAGGGTTTAGATATTACAATTGTGGAAAAATTACCGCATATGTTATCTCTTGCTTTGGATTCAGATTTATGTGCAACAGTTGATGAAACTTTGAAAGAAAGAGGACTCAATGTTGTAACAAATGCAACGGTGAAAGAGATTGTTGGTGGAGATAAGGTGGAAGGTGTACTTCTTGAAGATGGCAGTAAACTTGAAGCGGATGCAGTGATAGTGTCAATTGGTTATACACCAAATACAGAAATTGCAAAAAAAGCAGGATTACTAATGGGTCCAAATAAAACAATTTGGGTTGATGAATATATGCGCACCAATAAAAAAGATATATTTGCGGTTGGTGATTGTGTTGAAAGAAAGTCATTTATTACAAGAAAAATATCACATGTAATGCTTGCATCAACAGCAACAAGTGAAGCAAGAATTGCAGGCGCAAATCTATTTAAATTACAGATACTTAAAACATTTACAGGAACAATAGGTATTTTTTCAACAAGGATTGGAGAGCGTGCATTTGCTTGTGCTGGCTTAACAGAGAGATTAGCTAAGGAAGAAGGATTTGATATTACTATTGGCAAATTTGAGACAAAAGATAGACATCCTGGCTCTTTGCCGGATGCATCTACAATTCAAGTTAAACTTATTGCTTCAAAAAAATCAGGTACACTAATAGGCGGTCAGGTATGCGGAGCTGAATCAACAGGGGAAATGATTAATATTATTGGATTAATGATTCAAATGAAAATGTCTGTCCATGATATCATGATTCTTCAAATAGGTACACATCCTCTTCTTACGGCAGCACCAACAGTATATCCAATTATTAAAGCAGCAGAACAGATAATACCCAATTTATAAAAGAACTAAAGCCCGGGGAAAACCGGGCTTAACCTTTTATTATCCATATTAAATACATATATTCATTCGTGATTCCATAAAGATGTAAAAAATGTGAATTTGATAAAATAGGAGAGGGAATAAACGCTAAGGTTTATTCCCTTTTTAGATAGATATGTCCATTAGAGGTTTTTGTTTTTAATAAAGCTTCCATATTTAGAAAGAAAAGCTATGCATAAGTGTTGAGCAATAACTTAAAACAAAAACAGGGAAACCAATTATTAACATTCCAATAAAGATTATTCCTGCTTTTGATATTTTTTGTTTATTTACTACATTTGACATTTTGTCCTCCAGTTTTTTATATTTGATTGATAATACGAGTTTATATTTCAAATGTTACAAACAATGATAATCTTGATTTTTTTTTAATTACCCATATAATTAAATAGTGTTTAGATATATACACTTAATCTATAAGGAGAAAATATGACAAGTAGTGGAGAAAAGAAAAAGAAATTAAAGATTGAACGCAAGAAGCCAACAAAATTAAAAAAATCAGTAAAAATCCCTATGAAAAAATCAACGCAAAAAAGGATACCAAGGGGATAATAAAAAGAGTACATATTTATTTCTTATAAAGTCATTGGATTTAAAGTCCCTTTAAAGAGGAGAATAGGATGAAAAAATGTATTTTTGTTATAATCATAATTTTTTTAGTATGTGTGATTTATGCAGATAGAGGGTCAATTCCGTTTAATCCGAATATCCAGATTTTTGAACCAAATCAAAGAGCAATGATAGTATGGAATGGAGAAGAGGAGATTTTATTATTATCAACAGATATGTATGCTTCGGGAAAAACAGATGTGCTTGAAGTGATCCCATTGCCTTCAGAGCCTACTGTAAAAAAAGGGGATACTGAGGTTTTCAAAAAGGCAATCAAATTAATTAATAAAAAAACAATCCCCCCACCTATGCATGCATTTGATAAAGTAGCAGCTGAAAATAAAAGCAGACAACCTGCAGGAGAAATCATATTTCATAAAAAAATAGGTTCGCATGATGTATCGGTTGCACATGTAATAGATGGTGATGGTTTTATAGAATGGGTTGAAAATTATCTTAAATCAACAGGGATTGAAAATCCTATAATTCCTGAAGCATTGAAAAGTGTAGTAAAAGAATATATTGAGGATGATTTTAAGTGGTTTGTTTTTGATGTTATATCCCTTGATAATGAAACAATAACAAATGAAGCAATTCAATATAGGTTCAAAACAGATTATTTATATTATCCATTAAAAATAACAAGAACAGAAAAGGATTATACAGTGATTGACTTATTAATTCTAACACAGAATTTATTAGGTAATTTTCCGGGAATTTCAATTGATGATATAACTTTATTACATAGACCGGTACTTATCACATCAGATGAATTAAAGGAATTGAATGAAGATATGAGATCGCTTTTTGGTGAATTTGAAGAAATGAATCTTCGTGTATGGCAATTAGAGGGAGAGTTATCATCATTTGAAGATGATTTGATTGCATATTAGATTAATAATTATTAAACAAGACAAACTATTGCAATTATTGAAGAAATAATTAAATTATTAATATGGAATACTATTTCGCATTTGGATCAAATATGAGCAAGAAGCAAATGAAAAGTAGATGCAAAGACAGTGAATTTCTTGGTAGAGCATATATAAAGAATTATAAATTTGTATTTGACGGTTATTCTGAGACAAGAAAAGGTGCTGTTGGCAATATTGTTCCTAATGAGAATGGGATTGTATGGGGATGTTTATATGAAATTTCTGGAGAGGATGAAATAAAACTGGATAAATGCGAGGGTTACAATAATGGTATTTACGATAAAATGGAAATAGATGTGATTACAGATGATGAATTAACAATAACAGTATTGATTTATTTTAGAGTAAATCAGGATATTGGGATTCCTTCTGAAGAATATCTAAATACTGTTATTGAAGGAACAAGAGATTGTTGTTTACCCGATGAATATATAGAATATATTATGTCTTTAGGATAGGGAGATTTAATAATAAAAAAATATTATTTATTTCTCTATTATTTCCTTATTTATAATATCACCGGTTATTATTTCAAGATATTTTAATTTTTTGTTTTCCAAAGAAATAGAGAAATTATTATTAATAATTGTTTGATTTAAATACTCTTTTTCACTGGAATCCTTAAGTATGATATGCCTAACAAGAGCATTATCAAACCTTAGTATTAAAGAGTCATTTTCAATTTTATATGAATAATCAAGTGAAGGAGCAATGATTTCCGTACTCAGATCTATTGTGAAGTTGAATTTCTTATCTATTTCATTTCCATTTTCGTCAAATAATGTACCACATAAAGAATCGTTTCCAAATGACTTCATTCCAATATAATGATACATTGCATATCCGCCATTTTCATGAAGTGGAGCACCTGCACCACCAGAAACAATATAATTGATATTATCAACATTAAAATTGATATATTGGTGAATATGAGCAAAAAAGCCAACATGAATACCATAAAATTTCATCATATTAAGAAATGTTTTTACATTACTTTTTTCAATATTTGGTTTTGGGTATTCCTTTTCACCGCCAAGACAATGGCTCGTAATATGAGGTTTTAAAATGGGAGGAACATGAGTTAATACAATTGGAATGGTTCCATTCTTTTTTGTTTCAAGTAGAACACTATCCATCCACATTAATGTTTCCTGTGATATGAAATAATCACAATAGTTTTTATCTCCGACTTTTTTATGATGACCTGTTCCAAAACAAATAAATGTGTAATTCCCAACATCAAATGAAATATCGGTAGTTCCAAAATATTTATTATAATAATAATCACCGCTATCTGAATAAACCTCATGATTTCCTTTTAATGATATCCATGGAAATACAGATGTATTAATTTTTTTCAGGTATCTTTGATATTCTACATTAAGCCCAATAAGGGTTAAATCACCTGTATGAATTACAAAATCAGGGAGGACTTTATCATTGTTTATATTGTCAACAATTTTACTGAATATGCTGTCTCCTATTCCCATGCCTTCTTTTACAACTTCTCTATTTCTGCTATCTCCCATTATGATAAAATATAGATTATCATTCTTCTGTAATTTATTAATCTTATCAATATTTGTTATATTCAGATTATCTGAAAAACTTATTATTGAAATGATTATAATTATAATTATGATAAAAATTTTTTTCATCTTTTTCTCCTTTTTTAATATTATTTTATACCTTATAAATAAAGAATCAAGAGGAAAATTAGGGAGACATATAAATCTAATCTTTATCTTGTAAAATATTTAACAAGTGATATAATAACAAGATTAATAGAAAATAAGGATTATATTTGTGAATAAGAAAACAGATAAAGATATATTTAAAGATTACTTAGATAATACAAATATTAGTATTAATAATAAGTATGATGCAAAAAAGAGAATAAAAAGGAATAGAAATAAAACTGTTGATTTACATGGATTAAACAGATATGAAGCGGAAAATCGTATTTTATCCCTTCTTAAAAGTTATAAAACTGAAAATGTAAGGCAAATGAAGATTATATGCGGTAGAGGCACTCACAGTGATGAAGGACCTATTCTTTTTCAGCATATAAAGGATTTACTTAATAAAAACACTAATTATTATTGCAAATACAAAATGGATATAAATAACAATATAATGGTTTACTGGGAGTAATAAATGTTAAAAAAAATTATTCTAATTATTTTTGTGATTTTACTTATTGGAGTTATTTCATCCTGCCAGAATGAGAGAAATATTGTTGAGGATGCATCACAAAAGACACTTGAATTACCAGATAAGGCAAGGGTAACAACAGATCTTCTTACTTTAAGGTCTGTGATCAAGCAGAAAAGTGCTATTAGTAATCAATATCCTGAAACATTGGAAGAACTTAATTTAAATTTAAATATGCCTATAAGTGATTATAAATATGATAAAAATACAGGAACAGTAAAAAATAAGGACTATCCAAAACTCTAAAGGAGCAGAAATGGCAATTGGAAGAGAACGAATACTAAGTACCAATATTGAAGAAGAAATGAAAACATCCTATATGGAATATGCTATGTCTGTTATTGTCAGCAGGGCATTACCGGATGTGCGCGATGGATTAAAACCAGTTCACAGAAGGATTCTTTTTGCAATGAAGGAATTGGGATTATTTCACAACAAAGCATATAGAAAATCAGCAACAGTTGTGGGAGAGGTGCTTGGAAAATATCATCCACATGGTGATAAGGCAATTTATGATTCACTTGTAAGAATGGCGCAGGACTTTTCATTAAGATATCCTATGGTGCAGGGACAAGGTAACTTTGGTTCCATTTATGGAGATAATGCGGCGGCATACAGATATACAGAATCAAGATTACAACGGCTTGCAGAAGAAATGCTTCTTGATATTGATAAAAAAACAGTTGATTTTAAGCCCAATTTTGATGGTTCATTTAGTGAGCCGGTTGTGCTTCCTTCAATGGCACCAAATCTTCTTATAAATGGTGCCTCGGGTATTGCTGTTGGAATGGCTACCAATATTCCACCTCATAATATAGTTGAAACAATAGATGGAGTTATTGCATATATTGATAATCCAGAAATATCCATTCTTGAACTTATGGAACATATAAAGGGTCCTGATTTTCCAACAGGTGGGATTATTCAAGGAACAACAGGAATAAGGAATGCATACGAAACAGGTAGGGGTAAAATTATTCTTAAAGCAAGAATAAAGTTTGAAACAAAAAAGAATGATAGAGAACAAATTGTTATTACAGAGGTACCCTATCAAATCAATGTTACAAAGATGATTGAAAAAATAGCTGAACTTGTGAATACAAAAAAGATAACAGATATTTCTGATATGAGAGATGAATCCGATAAAGATGGCATGCGCATTGTTGTTGAATTGAAAAGGGCAGCCAATAAAAATGTTGTAGTTAATCAACTTTTGCAGCATACTCAATTAAAGACATCCTATTCTATTATGTTTATTTCACTTGTGAACAATATTCCAAAAATGCTTAATTTAAAGCAAATGATAAAGTATTATGTTGAGCACAGAAAAGAGATTGTGATTAGAAGAACACAATTTGAATTGGATAAAGCAGAAAAAAGAGCTCATATTGTAGAGGGATTGAAAATTGCAGTTGATAATATTGATGAGGTTGTAAGAATTATTAAAGCATCTCCTGATGTAGGAACTGCATCACTTAATCTTAGAGAAAGATTCTCATTAAGCGAGGAGCAGGCAAAAGCAATCCTTGATATGCGTCTTGCTAGATTAACATCGCTTGAAACAGATAAACTTGAAGCAGAGTATCTTGAATTAATAAAAACAATTGAAAAATTAAAATTTATTCTTTCATCAGAAACACAAATTTTTAAATTAGTAAAAGAAGAATTACAATATATAAAAGAAAAATATGGTGATAAACGATTAACAGAAATTGTAGCATCAGAGGATGAAGATTTAATTATAGAGGATTTGATTGCCGATGAAAAGGTTATTGTTAATGTATCCCATAATGGATATATCAAAAGGCAATCTATAAGTTCATATAGACAGCAGCATAGAGGTGGAAAAGGAATTGCAGGAATGAAAACACAGAAGGATGATTTTGCTGAACGAATATTTATTGCTTCTACGCATCAATATATTCTTTTCTTCACAAACAAGGGCAAGGTATATTGGCTTAAGGTGTTCAGGGTACCTGAGGGTGGACGCTTGTCAAAAGGAAGAGCAATAATCAATCTTCTTGAACTTGATAAGGATGAAAAGGTTGCAGGTCTTATGCCTGTAAGGGAATTTAATAAAGATAAATATATATTTTTTGTTACAGAAAAGGGTCTTGCCAAAAAAACCGAATTACCTGCATTTAGTAAACCAAGAAAGGGCGGCATAAGAGCAATAATTCTTAGAGATGGAGATAATCTTGCGGATGTACATTTAACAAATGGAAGTAGAGATATTATTGTTGTATCAAGAAAAGGTAGTGCCATAAGATTCTCAGAAAAGGAAGTAAGAAATATGGGACGAAACACTGCCGGAGTAAAAGCAATAAATCTTTCAAAAGATGACTATGTTATTAATATGGTAATAGTAAAAAGAGAAACAACGGGTTTATTTATTGCAACAGAAAACGGATATGGAAAAAGAACATCCATGAATGCTTTCAGAAGAATGCACAGAGGTGGCAAAGGCGTTATTGGAATAAAAACCAATGCAAGAAATGGTAAGGTGATAAGTGCAATGGAGGTTCTGGATAATGAAGATCTTTTATTAATTGCAGAAACAGGAACAATAATAAGAATGTCAATTAATAATATAAGAGAAATCGGAAGAAACACAGCAGGAGTTAGATTGATGAATCTTAATCTTGATGATAAACTTGTTGATGTTGCAATCCTTGCAAAGGAAGATGATGTTCCGATTAATATAGAAGAACAAACAGAAAATGAAATTGCAGATAAAATAGAAGATGAAACAGAAAATGAAAATGAAACAGAAATCGTGGAAAACGACAATGACGAATAATGAATTTGCAAATGACTTATATAATCGTATAAAAGATAATCTGCATAATATAATTATTGGGCAAGACAAAATTCTTGATTTTATTTTGATCACATTAATGTGCAATGCTCATTCAATCATTGTTGGAGTGCCGGGACTTGCAAAAACATTGATAGTAAAACTTCTTGCAATGACAACTGACCTTTCTTTTAATAGAATTCAATTTACTCCTGATTTGATGCCTTCGGATATCTTGGGCACTGTTCTTTTAAAGAAGAACAAAAATGGAGAAACAGATTATGGATTTGTTAAGGGACCTGTTTTCTGTAATATTCTGCTTGCTGATGAAATAAATAGAACACCCCCCAAAACGCAGGCAGCCTTACTGCAGGCAATGGAAGAGAGAATGATAAGCATTGAGGGTGAGCATTATGATTTAACAAGACCATTTAATGTATTTGCAACTCAAAATCCTATTGAACAGGAAGGCACATATCCATTACCTGAAGCACAACTTGATAGATTTATGTTTAGAATCAGCATTGATTATCCTTCAAAAGATGAAGAAACAATGATTGTGGGGAATAGACAGATTGATGAGAAGTATAAGATAAAAAAAGGAATTGTTAAAAAAGATGAAATTATGAAATTGCAGAATATTGTTCGAGAAATACCTGCTGGTTCAAATATTGAAAGATTGGTTGTAAATATTTTAAGAAATACAAGACCTGAAACAAGTTCTATAAAAAATGTTAAGGAAATGATTAAATGGGGAGCCAGTCCCAGAGCGGGAATTTATATGCTTATAGCAGCAAAAGCCCATGCATTGATAAAAGGAAGATTGACTCCTGATATTGAAGATATTAAAAAAGTGCTGCCAATGGTTCTTGAACATAGATTGATTCTCTCATTTAAGGGAGAAATGGAAAATATTTCCAAAGGAGATATTATAAATGAAATTATTAAAAATTCTGTTTAGTTTTCTTATAATAATAATTTTTCTCAATATTTCAGCACAAACTGACTTTCAGGAAAAGATAAAACAAAATGAGAAAAAACTTGGAGAAATAAAAAAACAACTTAATAGTGTTAAATCAAAAAAGGATAGCATAAATATTCAGCGCAGCAAAACATTAATTGTTTTGAACAGAATGGATGATGAAATCTATTTGACTGATTTGCTTATTAATGAAATGGAAAGAAGAGATTCTCTTTTAACAACAAGGATCACTGTATTAGGAGTGGAAATAGATTCATTGGAAATAGAATTGGTTGTCAGAAAAGAAGCATTAAAGAAGCGAATAGTTTCCCTTTATAAAAAGGGCAAAATTCATACATTTGAAATTATGTTCACATCAAAATCATTTTCGGATTTGTCCAATAGATTAATGTATCTATCCACATTGGCAAATCAGGATAAAAAATTGTATGATAAAGTATTTTACACACAGAATATTTTAAATAGAAGAATTGATGAAATGAGTATTAATAGAGAGCAATTGAAGATTATCAAAATTGAAGCAGAAAATGAAAAAGAAACATTGCAAATAGAAAAAGAGAACAAACAAATATTTTTAAATAAACTTTCAGGTGAACAGCAAAAGCAAAGAAAACTGGAAAAAGAATTAATAAAATCAAAGGAATCATTACAATATCTTATTAACAAATTGCGTGTTGCAAATACAAATATTGATAAAAACAGAAATGTAAAGGAAGGGAAACATTATTTTGATAAGATAAAGAAAAATGTAATATGGCCTGCAAGTGGAAAAGTTATTTCAAAATTTGGTACAGTAAGACATCCGAAATATAATACAAAAACTCTTAATAATGGCATTGATATAAAAGTGATAAAGGGTGAACCTGTTTATGCTGTATATGATGGAGATGTAATTTATGCAGATAAATTTCTTGGATATGGAAATGTTATTATGCTTGACCATGGGAATGGATACTTTACTTTGTATGCGCATTTAGAGGAAATGAATGTAATTCTAAATCAACCGGTTATGAGTGCTGAGGCAATAGGAACCTGCGGTGAGACAGGGTCATTATCCGGAGCAATTCTGCATTTTGAAATCAGAAAAGATGGAAAGCCATTAAATCCATACAATTATTTAAAATAGATGTACAAAAAAATTTACGGTCATAATAATACAAAAAGACGCCTTATAAAGATTATTGAAGATAATAGGCTTGCTCATGCATATTTATTTTCTGGACCGGCAAAGGTAGGAAAATTCTCAATGGCAGTTGAGTTTGCTAAAAATATAATTGGCGAAAAATACAGAAAAGATATGGATTCATATATTTTTCCGGATTTAACAATTGTTTTTCCATTTTTGAAAAAAGATATGAAAACAGAGAGCAATTTTCTTGTTGGAATGAGAAAAACAGTTATGAAACAGGTGAGAGAAAATGCTGAAGGGGATATCTTTGCAAAGATGGAAAAGAATGCAAATATACCAATTGATGTAATAAGAGAATTGATCATTTATTCAAATAAGAAAGCATATGTAGCTGATAAAAAAGTAATAATTGTAAAAAGTGCTGAAAAAATGAGAAAGGAAGGGGCAAACAGTTTTCTAAAATTGCTTGAAGAACCACCATCAAATACAATACTTATTCTTACAACAGATAATCTAAATAGTATTCTTCCTACAATTGTATCAAGATGTCAATTAATAAAATTCGGATATTTATCCAATGATGAAATTAGAGATTACATAAAAGAAAAAGATGGACAGGAAATATCAAAAGATGCATTGAATTTGATGGATGGAACATTTGAGAATATAAGAACTGCTGAATTGATTGCCGGAATCACAGATAGAAAAAATTTACTAGATATGATTATAGATAGAAATGAAAAATCAATAATGGATTTGTTGAAAAAAATTATAGCTCGTGAAAAAAAGAAAGAAGAAGTAGAGAAGAAGAAAAGAGAAAAGAAAATGGGAAAAAAAGAGAGGAAAGAATATAAATCAGATGTGGGAATTAAACAAACATTTCTTTTATATCTTATAAAAATACTTTTACAGGTTATTAATATTGCTATAATAGAAAGGAATACTGAAGAAAGAGATAATTCTCCTTTATCAGAGTATAAAACAGAAAATCTGAATAATATAACAGATGAACTGATACAAATAGAGGGAGACATAAAAAGGAATATTCCAACAGAAAGAATAATTAAATATCTTATAACACTATTTTCATTAAAAGAGGTTAAAAATGTATGCCAGAGTTGAGTTTAGAGGACATGAAAGAGAGTTTTTTCACATACCTCAGAATGTTGATTTGAAGGAAAATGATTTAGCAGTATGTAAACATGAGCAAGGTTTGGATATTGGAAAAGTGCTTAATGTGCAGGTTGATGATACAAAAGAATCAATCGGGAAAATAATAAGAAGCACAACTGTAGATGATATGCGTTTATTGCGTTCATATGAAATAAAGGAAAGAAATTCATTAAAAACATCAACAGATATTATTGATAAGCACAAATTAAGCATTAAGCTTGTTGATATACAGATTCATTATGATGGACAAAGAATGACTTTCTATTTTATATCAGAAAAAAGAATAGATTTTAGACAGCTTGTAAAAGATCTTGCCGGACATTATCATACAAGAATCAGAATGAAACAAATAGGAGTGAGAGATTATGCAAAACACCTTGGAGGAGTTGGACCATGTGGACTTGATTTGTGTTGTACCCGTTTTCTAACAAGCTTTAAAGCAATAGGATTACAAATATTGAAAGATCAGAATCTTTCTATGACACCGCAGAAGGTATCCGGTATGTGTGGACGACTATTATGTTGTCTTATGTATGAAATAGATTTTTACGAAGAAGTCAATAAAAAATTTCCACCTTGCTACTCTTTTTTGAATACATCAAAATATGGTAAAGGGAAAATTATGAAAGTAGATATATTTAGAAGCAAAATTACAGTACAATATGAGAATGTTGAGGAGAATGGAGGAGTGATTACGCATACATTAAAGGAATTTAATGAAATAAAGGAAAAAACAATAAGATATGTGCCAATGGAAGAAATTAAAAAAGAAGGAACAAATGATTAAATATCTTGTTACGGCAGCCTTACCATATGCAAATGGACCCACTCACTTGGGACATCTTGCCGGAGCATATCTTCCAGCAGATATATATGTAAGATATTTGAGAATGAAAAAGAGGGATGTTCTTTTTATTTGCGGTAGCGATGAACATGGCGTTCCTGTTACAATTAAAGCAGAAGAAAAGGGACAAACACCACAGGAGATTGCTGATTTTTATCATAATTTGATGAAAGAGAGTTTTATAAAATTTGGTATTAATTTTGATAATTTTTCCAAAACATCAAGACCGCTTCATCATAAAAATTCCCAACATTTTTTTAAGCGTCTTCTTGAAAATGGACATTTAGAAAAAAAGACAGAGAATCAATATTATTGTGAAAAATGTGAAAGATTTTTACCGGATAGATATGTTGAAGGTATATGTCCACATTGTAAATTTGACGGAGCAAGAGGAGATCAATGTGATAAATGCGGACATGTGATTGATAACGTATCCCTTATTGAGCCAAAATGTAAATTGTGTGGTTCTAAACCTATAATCAGGGAAACAGAACACTTCTTTCTCAAACTTAATGAATTTGCAGAAAAATTAAAAATATGGATAGAAAGTAAAACCAATTGGAATAGTAATGTAAGAGAATTTGCATTGGGCTGGATAAAGGAAGGATTAAAACCAAGGGCAATGACAAGGGACTTGAAATGGGGAGTTAAAATTCCTGTTGATGGATACGAGGATAAGGTGCTGTATGTGTGGTTCGATGCCCCTATAGGTTATCTTACTTCAACAATGGAATGGGCTGAAAAAATCGGAGAACCGGAGAAATGGATAGAATATTGGAAAGGAAACAATTCGCGTCTTATTCACTTTTTAGGAAAGGATAATATTGTTTTTCACTCTGTGATATGGCCATCAATGCTTATGGGTGTTGATGATGGATATAATCTTCCTTATGATATTCCTGCAAATGAGTATTTAAATATCGAGGGACAGAAAATATCAACATCAAGAAATAATGCTATATGGCTTAATGATTATCTTGATGATTTTCCGCCTGATATTATGAGATATACATTGGCTGTAAATTTGCCGGAGAATAAGGATTCTGATTTTTCATGGAAGGATTTTCAGACAAAAAACAATTCAGAACTTGCGGATATTTTTGGTAATTTCATAAATAGAACAATTGTATTTATACAGAAATATAATAATGGGGAATTAAATGCGGATATAAATCTTAAAGATACGGATAAGGAATTTTTGGATATAATCAATAAAAAAATGGAATTAATAGGACAACATATTGAAAATTACAAATTGAGAAAAGCGGTATATGAATTTATGGATATTGCAAGGGAGTCAAATAAATATTTTACAGTGGTAGAGCCATGGACATTAAAAAAGAATAAAGAACGACTTAACACTGTTCTCTATGTATGTCTTAAAGCAGTTATAATACTATCTATTGCTTCAGAACCATTTATTCCATTTACAGCAGAAAAAATAAGAAAATTTCTCAATATAAAAGAATTGCATTGGGATGATTATAAAACCATTAAACCACCACTTACAATAACAACCAATAGAATGCCAATACTGTTCTCCAAAATAGAAGATAAAACTATTGAACTTCAACTTGAAAAAATTTTTGGAAAAAAAAAAGAAGAACAAGGTGATATGAATTAATTTGATGAATTTAAAAAAGCTAAACTTGTTGTTGCAAAAATTCTTGAATCAGAAAAAGTAATAAAGGCAGATAAATTACTTAAATTGAAAATTGATATTGGTAGCGAGCAAAGAACAATCATTGCAGGTATTGCAGAATTTTATGATCCCGATGATATTATTGGTAAAAATATTATTGTTGTGAAAAATCTTAAGCCGGCAAAGATAAGAGGTATTGAATCAAATGGTATGCTGCTTGCTGCCTCTGATAAGGATAAAAAACAATTAAGAGTAGTTTTTGCACCTGAAAATGCAAATCCCGGTGATAATGTCGGATAAGCCCTTTCTTGATGGACATACACATCTACAGATGGATGAGTTTTCAGAAAACCGAAAGCAAATGATTGAATCATTACGCAAGAAAAATGTCCGTATAATTTGTAATGTTGGTTATGATTATGATTCATCAAGGGCAATAGCGGAATTAGAATTTCCGGATGATTTTAAAACATATGCTTTTTGTGGTATTCATCCCCATTATGCAGACAAACACGAAAAAAATGATTTGGACAAAATAATAAAATTGCTGAAAAACGGGCATTACAATGGTATTGGTGAGATTGGTATTGATAAATACTGGCATAAGGAAGAGAAAAACATTAAAATGCAAAAGGAACTATTTATATCCCAATTAGAAATTGCAGAAAAATTAAAAATTCCGGCAATGCTTCATATCAGGGATGCATATGATGAAGCATTTGAAATTCTTGAGGATTATACATTAGTAAATGTTGAGTTTCACAGTTTTACAGGAGAAAAGCGACATCTTGAAGAAATATATAGAAGAGGATACTTTTTTGGTATTAATGGTGTAGTAACATTCAAGAATTCCTTATTAAAGGAAACATTAGAAAGAAAATATATTGATAAAATGATTATTGAAACAGATGCTCCTTATCTTACACCTGTTCCCTATCGCGGAAAGAGAAACAGAAGTGAGTATGTGATTTATGTTTATAGGTTTATATCGGATTACTTGAATATTGAAATGGAGGAATTGAAAGAAATGGTATATAATAATTTTATAAGATTTATAAGTAAAGACAATGGCTAACAAGAGATTATCACAGCATTTTCTAACAGATGAGATGGTGCTTAAAGATATTGAAAATATAATTCCTGCACTGAATAATAA
>CBDUZN010000004.1:0-32066 GCA_965371715.1 uncultured bacterium
TTTCAAAAATCATAAAAATTTACTCTATAATTTAAATAATAAGGAGTTATGGTGGATATTAATGATTTGAAAAATAGTATGATGAGTGATGCAAAGAATAAATTTTTATCAATGCATTTACATTTACCATCCAATGAAATACTTGAAGCATTTACTAATGTATCAAGACATATGTTTACTCCAAGTATATATGATGATAATGAAGAAAATGATGATCTAATAGAATATAAATTGGATTATGATAAATTGGATATTGAAATTTTAAAAAAAATATATGTTGATACCCCACTTGCTGTTTTAGTAAAGGATAATAAACTTTTATCAACATCATCACAACCATTTGTTATGGCTATTATGCTCAGAGATGCTAATATTGGAAAAAATAAAAAAGTGCTTGAAATCGGAAGCGGCAGCGGATACAATGCGGCAATAATGGCAAATATCAGTGGTGATGGTAAAAATATTATTACAACAGAGATCATTGGCGATGTGGCAAATTTTGCAAAGGAAAACCTAATAAGAGCAGGCTATAAAAATGTAAATGTATTACACAAAGATGGTGGTCGTGGCTATTTTGAAGAATCACCATATGATTCAATTCTAATAACCTGTGGAGCTCCCGAAATCCCTTTGTCTGATCAATTAAATGTAAATGGTGTGATCTCTATGCCACTTGTAACAAGAGGTCTTGAAACATTATGTTCATTAACAAAACAGAATGATGGCAGTTTAAGTGGTTATCTTTCAATATTTGTAAGATTTCTTCATTTTGAGGGTATCTATTCGGACAAATTACAATTTGCAAGACAAATAGCTCCTCTGCAGCGTTTGGTTGAAAAGAAAGCGGAAAAGGATACTGTTCTTGAAAATGAATTAAGAGAATTTTTGATTAAAGATGAAGATAATGATTCAGTTAAAAAGCAAAAAAGAATGAACAGAAACAATTTTTACTTTTTTCTGGCAATATCAAATAAAGATGCTATGGTGTACAATTCTGATATTAAAGGTCGTGAATCCGGGTATGCTCTTTGGCATATGGATATTAAAACAATAAACAGCGGACTTACTGTTATATTCCCAAAAGAAATTTTATCATTTGGCAATAAAATTGTGAATGAGCAATTACTTGCTGCATACACAAAATGGAAACACTTAAATAAGCCTGGACTTAAGAATTATATAATAAGGTTTTTTCCTGATAAAAGCATACACACCCAGTTATCAGATAATGAATGGATAGTAAAAAGAAAAAAGGGAATAACCGTATTTTCAATCAAATCGTAGTGGTGTACCCTGCGTAATTGTATATTCCGATAATTTGAGGTACATTCCGAATAATTTGAAGATTGTATATTCCGATAATTTGAGGAATATATTGTAAAACGCAACGCATAAATAATCCAATAAATATGTTACGCAAATCATTATCTTTATTCTTTTCTTCTCTTCCTCCCTGGAAAGGTGAAGACTATTTACTCTGAAGAGCATGGACGCAACCCGCAGTGATATTCCTATATCACGGTCTCTATTCCAGAGCTCCTCAGGGTAATTGTGTGAACCTTTACATCATGATTATATAATCTTTTCTTTTCCACTCCGTCACACAAGTAAACGGAGGATGGACATGTCAAGCCCCAACATATTCTTCAGATTACTCAGAATATGCCCTACAAAACAAAATATATTGGTAAAAATTATAAATCGCAGATGTTTATTCGGCATATTCCGAGTAATCCGAAGAATATGTTACGCAAATCATTATCATTATCTTTATTCTTTTCTTCTCTTCCTCCCTGGAAAGGTAAGGACTATTTGCTCAGGAGAGCATGGATGCAACCCGTAGTAATATTCTCATATTACGGTCTCTATTCCAGAGCTCTCTGAGTAATTGTGTGAACCTTTACATCATGTTTATTTTCTTTCTTGATGTTTCTTCATTTCCTCAACAATCTTTTCTGTACTTAATACCTTTCCTGCTGAAATAAGTTTTTCATCTATCAAAAGAGCAGGTGTGATCATTACACCATAGGCAGCATATTTTTTGAAATCACTTATCTTCTCAATAGTATAATCAATATTGAGTTGTTTTGCTGCTGCTTCAGCATTTTTAGCAAGTTTTTCACATTTGGAGCATCCGCCTCCAAGAATTTTAATATTCATTTTAACTCCTTATTTAACAATATTTCCAAATAGAAATCCTGCCAATGTTGACAGAATCACAACATAAGTAACAAATACTATGGTTTTTTTTGATCCCAAAACACTTCTTATTACAAGCATATTGGGTAATGATAAAGCCGGTCCTGCAAGTAATAATGCCAGAGCTGGTCCCTTGCCCATACCTGCACTTAATAATCCCTGTAATATTGGCACCTCTGTTAATGTTGCAAAATACATAAATGCCCCAACAATTGATGCAAAGAAATTTGCATATAATGAATTACCGCCAACAATGGAATTTACCCATTCCTGAGGAATAATACCCTTTCCGCTACCAGGCATACCAAGAAAAAAACCTGCAATAATAATGCCGCCAAAAAACAGAGGCATTATTTGTATTGAAAATAATTTACTTGATTCAAGCCAATCATTGCCTTTTTCCCCTGCAAATTTAAGAGCAATTATAAGACCTATAATACCTACGGAAAATGCAATAATGGGATACTGAGGAAATAGAAATGATAAAGTGATTACAATTATTGATGTTATTACAGGAATAAACCATTTCACTTCAAACCACAAAATAAGCATTCCTGAAAATAGTAATGATAAAATTCCTGTAATATACCATTTGACTGAGAAAATTGCATGGAATATTCCACTTTGTGTATTTGGATTTGCCCAATTAGCAAATATAAGAATACCAATAATAGTAGCAAAAAATGTAATTGTCTTAATACCATTTAAATCATTTTGATCCTGAGTTATATTAATTTCATTCTCATCCTGTTTCTCATTTCTAAATGTAAATGACATTAGAAGTCCAATAACAAATGCAAATATAATGGCACCTAAAGCCCTTGCAATACCTAATTGAAGTCCCAATACCTTTGCAGTAAGTATAATTGCAAGTATATTGATTGCTGGTCCTGAATAGAGAAATGCTGTTGCCGGACCAATGCCGGCACCCATTCTGTATATACCTGAAAATAATGGAAGAACAGTACATGAACAAACAGCAAGTATAGAACCCGATACGGAAGCAACAGAATATGAAATAAATTTATTTGCCTTTTTTCCAAGATATTTCATAATGCTGCCCTGCTTGATAAATACACCTATTGCTCCTGCAATGAAAAATGCAGGGATAAGGCATAAAATCACATGTTTCTGTGCATAATCCTGAAGCATGAGAAATGATTCTCCAATTGCTTCCTGCAACTGAATATTACCAAATGGTAAAAAATATGAAATTAGAAATATAATTGCAATTATAATTAATTTACTTTTATCATTCAATTTTCACCTCAAATATGAAAAATACTTTTTATTAACCAGTAAATACCTGCAATAATAATGATAATTCCAATAATTTTTTTGGATATCTTTAAAACCTTTGTATTGCTGTTTAAATGAAGAATACGCTGTGAAAAACCGGCAACTGTTCCACTAATAACAATTAAAAGGCAATGTCCCACAGCATATGAAAAAATGAGCATTATTGAAACAAACACACTATTATAAGCATTACTGAACACTATCCCCATTATTGGAGCCATAAACGCAAATGTACATGGACCCAAGCCAATTCCAAATATTAATCCAAGAATCAATGCACCAAAATACCCTGTTTTGTTTTTGGTTATACTTTGAGATACTCCGATAAAATCCAATTTTACAATATCCAGAAAATATAATCCCACTACAAAGAAAATTATGCAAACAATAAGATTTCCAATAAGTCCCACATCACCAAGCAATCTACCCGATATGCCTGTAATCAATCCTACCAAACCTATTGTAATAAGAATTCCCAAACTGAATAATAATGATAATTTGAAAGATTTAAAGGCTGTTACTTCCTTATTTTGCCCAACATAACCAACAATTAATGGAATGCTGGCAAGATGACATGGACTCAAAATTATACTTAATACTCCCCAAATAAAAGAACCAATTACTGCAAGAAACCAGGAGGCATACATCATTTCCGATAATGATGAAAATAGAGAAGTCATTCCATTGCCTCTAATGCTTCATTCAAAAATACACTTAACTGTTTATATGAATAGAATCCTTCATGCCTATGAATAACTTCATCTTTCTCATTAAGAAAGATCTGCGTTGGAATTACCCGTATTTTGTATAATTGTGCTTTACTTCGACCATCAGCATTATTTACATCATAAAACTCAACTTTTACTGAAGCATAATTATCCTCAACCTTTTCCATCACTTCTTTCATCATTTTGCAGGGAATACATGTCTTTGAACCTATTTCAAGAAAACGAATTTTAATTTCCTGTTTATCTATATTTGTTTTCACATTTACCAATGTGTCCAATACATCTATATTTGTTTCTGCATTTACTAATGTATCCAATACATTATTCTCCGCCCTTTCAGCTTGCACACATGAAATTGATATGATTATTATAAGAAATGTCAGAATTATTATAATTGAAAATTTCCTTTTACGCATTCTATGCCTCCAATAGTTTATTTATTTTTCAATTATTCTTTATTAATTTACAGAAAGGTATCTTTTTAATGGAGTTCCTTTCTGTTTTCAGTTCTTTATCCTTAATAAATCGTTTATTAAGAAACTTGTATAAATCCTCAAAACCCTTTGTTTTTAATGAATAGAATGTCATTTGTGCTTCTTTTCTGGAGCATAATAATCCTGCTTCTTTAAGAATACGAATATGTCTTGATATACGCGGTTGTGACATTTGAAGTGCACCCTGTATCTGACATATACATAATTCTCCCTTCATAAGCAAATTAATAATTCTAAGCCGCGTTTCATCTGCAATGGATTTGGTTAATAAAAGCAATGATTCCATAAGATTCTCCTTATATAATGATTTCTTTATATAAGGATATCTTTATTTTGCGATTTGTCAAGACCTATCTGAAATGACTATTATGCAGGATTCTGGTACACTAGCAAAATGAGAAAATAGAAAAGAAAATACAATCAATACATAAAAACATATCTTTTCTGCGGAGGAAGACAAGAAAGAGAATGAGCATCTGCGATAACCGCTTTGTATGCTTACTACTCGCAGCAGTTCATCCGTTTACTTGTGTGACGGAGTAGAAAAGATAAACAAAGAAAGGAAAAAAATAAATGTTTTTCGTAATACATTCCTCGAATTACTCAGAATGTACTTCAAAATAATTGTGTGAACCTTTCGTCATACTCAACTCAAGTTTCAAGAAAACAAACAAGTAATCCCTTCTCATAGTAAATGCCTGAATCTTTATCAATTATTCTATTGGACACACCAATAGGATTGTTTTTCTTCAACGATACACCACTAAGTTCATACTTGAAACCATTACTCATAGTAATATCTGTTTTCTGTCTTAATGAAAAAAATGATACTGTTTTTCCCTTCATTCTAATAAATCTATAATCAATAAATGGTTCAATAATAAATATATCATATTTATCCGTTAATAGGAAAATCTTTTTGGTCTTATACTTTTCAAGTAAAGTAAGAACTGCAAAAAAATGATCCGGTCTACTACCATAAATACCTGTTATGTAGATTCGTTCAAAACCATTATCAATTGCCTTGTTTATACATAATTCCGTATCTGTAATGTCTTTATCTTTACTATACTGAATTTTATTTATGTGTTTTGGTATGGATTTAACAGAATCCATATCACCAATAATATATAATGGTTCAACTTCTCCTCTGATATGTTCATACCCACCATCTGCGCAAATAATATTTTTGAATTTCTTTATTTGTTCAATGGGTATTACATTTTCACCATTACCAATAATTAATACTTCTTTATCCATTATTTTATTATACCAAATATTTTACGATAATTTATGAATTACAATACCACTTCTCAATTTTGGTTCAAACCATGTTGATTTAGGCGGCATTACCTTTCCGGCATCTGCAACATCCATAAGCGAAGTAATTGTAGTAGGAAACATTGAGAATGCAACCTTGTAATCCCCGCTATCAACCAATTTTTCAAGTTCTTCAAGTCCTCGTATTCCTCCAATAAATTTTATTCTCTCATCTTTTCTTGGGTCACCAATACCTAATATTGGACTTAAAAGATGCTCCTGCAGAATATATGCATCCAATGATTTTACAGGATCACTTGAATGGAATATGCTTTCCTTTGCAGACAATTTATACCAATTATTATCAATATACATTCCAAAGGTATGAGTGTTTTCTGGTTTGCATTTACCATTCCATTCTTTAATATCAAAATATTCCTCAACTTTACTGATGAACTCACCTTTATTCATTCCATTTAAATCCTTTACAGATCTATTGTAATCCATTATAAGCATTTCATCATCAGGAAATATTACAGAAAGAAAATAATTGAATTCCTCTTTTCCTGTAAAATTCGGATTCTCTTTTCTTTTTTCCATTGCTACTCTTGTTCCGGCAGCAGAGCGATGATGCCCATCGGCAACATACAAACAATCAAGTCTGACAAATAGATCAACAAGTTCACTTATTACATATTCTTCTTTTAAAATATATAGAATATGTTTAACATTTATTTCATCGGTAAAATCATATTCCGGTTCATGAGATTCAATATAATAATTAATTATCTTTTTAATTTGATGATTTGATTTGTATGTAAGAAAAACAGGTCCAGTATTGGCATCAAGTATTTTCACATGTTTTGCTCTGTCATTTTCCTTTACTTCCCTTGTATGCTCATGTTTCTTAATTATATCATTTATATAATCATCAACTGATGCACAGGCGACAATACCAATTTGTGTATGTTTTCCCATTATCTGTTTATAGATATATAATGAGTTTTCTTTATCCTGAATAAGATTTCCATCATTAATAAGCTTATCAAGGTTCTCTCTTCCTTTCTGATAAACCTGTTCATCATAAATATTGATATTTTCCGGCAAATCCACTTCCGGTTTTACAACATGTAAAAATGAGATTGGATTATTTTCAACAAAAACCCTTGCTTCCTTTGAATTCATTACATCATAGGGCGGACTGGCAATTTCTGCAACTTTGTCCTTAATTGGCCTAATACCTTTAAATGCTTTTATTATTGCCATATGACTTCTCCTTTTATATTATTTATAATACATTTTTACTCTATTATAGAGTTCAGCAGTTGCTATAACATCTCTATTACAATAAGCGGCTATTTCTTCAATTTTTCCATTATGATAATATTCCCCTACCTTACTTCCGTCAAGACCCTTTTCTTTGGGATTTGAGATGCCCATTGTACGACACCACATCTCCAATGAATATCCATAAGTAGCATTATAAAAAGTCAGCATATCATAAATATCAAAATGTGTATCGGCATAGTATCTGTTGGTCATCAATTTTCGTGTTGGTTTAATTCTGTGAAACATGGATCTATGCAGAATAAACGGAATATCAAAGGATCTTCCATTATAGGTTATATATTTGTTGCATTCATTTATTTTATGCCAGAAATATTCAATAATTGTCCTCTCATCTCCCACTTTATAAATTATTTCATATTTACCTTCTAATTCCTTTTTGTCTTTAGCAGAAAATAAATCATTCTTTTCCGATTCCATAAATGTGAAAATCTTTTTTTGCTCAATATCCATTATTGAAATCACAATAATTTTTGATACTAAAGGATTAAGTCCCAAAATACCCTTTGCATCCTCCAAAGAACCCTGCCTTTTAATAAGATATTTCTGAACTTTTTCATCAATGTCTTCCCATTTATATCCTGCTGTTTCAATATCAAAAACAAATTCTTTCATAATTACCTCACTTGTTTATTATTAGTGTAATAATTCTACTCAATATGTCAAGATATAGGATTATTTGTGCTATAAGTCGATGGTCAATAGTCGATAGTCAATGGTCAAAATAAGAAGTCGATGGTCGATGATCATCCTGAAAATGCTCCATGCTACGCTCGCTACGCCCTGAGCATCGCCGAAGGGTCATTCCCGTGAAAACGGGAATCCAGTATTCTCTTCTCTTTCTCACGACTTACAATTTACCTACTTGTTCATTGACATTTATTTTGCATATTGTATAATTTTTATAGGAATAAGGAGTTTTTGTGAAAAAAGTATTATTTCTAATTTTGATTATTTCATTCATTATATCATGTAATAAAAATAATAGACCGAAAATTTCTGATAATCAGGAGGAATATATGCATACAGTAAATATTTTCAGTAACAGTTTCAAAAACAATGAAAAAATACCGGCAAAATACACCTGTCAGGGTGAAGAAGCATCTCCGCAACTGCATTGGGATAATATTCCAGAAAACACAAAAAGCATTGCAATTATATGTGATGATCCTGATGCACCTGCAGGTACATGGATACATTGGATTATTTTCAATATACCACCTGAGATGAATGAACTTACAGAAAAGTTCCCTCATGATTCAATAATGGATAATGGAATTAAGCAGGGATTGAATTCATCCAATTTTGTCGGCTATCAGGGTCCATGCCCGCCATCCGGAGAACATAGATACTTTTTCAAAATTTATGCATTGGATATAATACTTGATATTGGCTACAATATCCATAAAGAGGACTTACTCTCGGTAATTGATTCTCATGTATTGGGATATGGAGAAATGATAGGTTTATATGAAAAAAAATAAATGCCGAGGGTCGGACTCGAACCGACACGAGATTAAATCTCAGCGGATTTTAAGTCCGCTACGTCTACCAGTTCCATCACCCCGGCATTAAAAAGGCGGCGTCCGGACTCGAACCGGAGAATGATGGTTTTGCAAACCATTGCCTTAGCCACTTGGCTACACCGCCATACAATAAAAAAAAGCGGGAAACGAGATTCGAACTCGCGACATCAACCTTGGCAAGGTTGCGCTCTACCAATTGAGCTATTCCCGCAATAGTAAATTATATTATATTAAAAGAACAAAATGTCAAGAGTTTTATATTGTAGTTATTACCTTTTTAATCCTTTTTAATGCCCAATCAATATCTTTCTTTTTAATCACAAGAGGTGGTGCAAATCTTATAATATTGTAATGTGTTTCTTTGCACAAAATGCCTACTTCCATCAATGCTTCGCAGAATCTTCTTGCACCCTTTGCTTTGTCGGTTAATTCAATTCCGATAAATAATCCTCTTCCTCTTATCTCTTTGATATAATCCGATTTGATTTCTTTTAGTTTTTTCATGAAATATTTACCTAATTCATTGGATTTCTTATCCAATTTATTCTTCACAAGCACATCAAGCGCTGCATTTGCAATTGCAGAACCAAAAGGATTACCACCAAAGGTTGAACCATGTTCACCGGGATTAAATACATTCATAATTTCCTTTTTTGCCAAAAATGCACTAACAGGATAGAATCCGCCTGATAATGCTTTTCCTACAATAAGACCATCGGGTTTTACGCCACTTTCCCATTGATATGCAAAGAATTTTCCGGTTCTGCAAAGACCTGTCTGAATCTCATCAAGGATAAATAATACCTTATTCTTGCGACAAATGGTTTGAGCTTTCTTCAAAAATCCTTTTGGAGGAATAATAATTCCACCTTCACCCTGAATTGGTTCGGTTAAAAATGCAACAGTATTTTTTGTAATTGCCTTTTTAAGTGCTTTAATATCTCCAAATGGAATCTCTTTAAATCCGGGAGTTAATGGTCCGAAACCATCCTTATAGTCCTTTGCAGATGAAAACGATACAACAGAAATTGTTCTGCCATGAAAATTATTTCTTGAAACAATAATTTCTGCTTTGTTTTTTGCAACACCCTTTACTGTGTATCCCCACTTTCTGACTGCTTTAAGAGCTGTCTCAACTGCTTCTGCACCTGAATTCATAGGAAGCATTTTATCCATTCCTGTTATTTTGCATAGTTTTTCATAGAATAAAGGTAATTGATCATTTCTAAATGCTCTTGATGTTAATGTTAGTTTTGCCATCTGCTTTTTTGCTGCTCTTAAAATATCAGTATTACAATGTCCCTGATTAATAGCAGAATATGAACTGAGAAAATCAAGATATTTCTTACCTTCATTATCCCAAACCCAGATTCCTTTTCCCTTTGTAATAATTACATCAAGAGGATGATAATTATTTGCTCCATACTTCTTTTCCATATTCATTAATTGTTTTGTTGTGTTCATAAACACCCCTTTTTTAGAATGTTAATATCTATGCCAAAATAATGTAGCATATTAAAACTTTATGTCAATATGGAAGAAATATTCGGGATGGTTTACATATTTTTATGAACAATTATTTTTAATATTTCATTTATAAACATATTAATTACAATCAATAGAAAAGAAATCTTTTCATTATTTACCACCTAATCTAATATTAATTCCTCCATAAATTCCTGATATATATACCCAAAAATCTCTTTCACCAAACATATAGCCAATTTTCGGCATTAAAAAAATATTCATTCCAATTCTTTTGTATTTAAAATCAATAATATTAAACTTAAAATACAGTCCTACACCAAATCTGGGATTATTATTATTATTATAAAACAAATAATTAAGTTCAATACCAACAAGTGTATGTTTTTCTAATGTATGTCCTGAAAATATGTAAATCTTTTTTGTCCAATCATTAAATCTATATCCTATTCCTGTTTCAATTCGTTGATTTTTCAAATTGTGATATAATAGTTCAAAATACTTGGGATATATTTCAGATGAATAATTTAATGATAAAACAATTGTATTATATAAAATCATAGGTGGGAAAAAAATCATTTCATTTGTTTCTGTTAAACATATTCCTTCTGAAAAACCTACACCATATTCAACATCTTCCCAAAAAGAATATTTTCCAATATTTTCTTCTTCCGCATATATAAACAAACCAAATAATATTGCGATGATTATAATCAATATTATCTTTTTCATACTATTTACCTTGTTTTCCAATTAATACAAACACCAAACCCTATGCTTATGTATCTGGTTATATTATTGATTTCGTCGGCGCTATAATCTGTGAAAAAAGATGAAAAATCAAATTTTGGATCAAATCCATTATGCCTAATTTCATAATCTAAATGTATAAAAGGAATAATTGTACGATCTCCATCATCCTCAATACTGATTCGTAACCATAAAACATCTGCTGATTCAATACTACCACCAGGAAATGAACTTACACAATATTCGCTAATACCTATAACAATTGAAAAAGGTTTTATTAATAAACCTAATGATAATCGATAAATTGGTAAAAACAATGACATTCCAATTCCAATATCAGCTATAAGAGAAGAGTTTTTATTGTTACCAATATTGTTGAATTGTTTCCTGCTACTAAAAAGTATATAAGAAGGCATAATATATGTTGTTCCCATTTCTACACCAAAATCAAAATTATTTCCAAAACCATATCTTGAATACGCACCCCCTGAAAACCATGCGGGATTCTCACCTCCCCAATCTGAATTTCCAGTATTATTGCCTATACTTGCTCCAATCCCCAAATATCTTTCATCCTGTTTACATACCTCAGTAGGATAATATAATACAGGCAGACAACCAGTATAGAATAATACGCTAATTATAATTATCAATTGAAATACAGAAACCCTCTTAATATTAAAACCCCTTTCTTATTTAATATAAGTGTAGATTATTTAGGTTTTTTGTCAACACAGAATACACGAATAAAATCGCAAATCATACGATTATTGTTGCTTTTAATTATAAATATGACAAAAAAAGGGGGAAATCTTTATAAAAATCTAAACAATAGCTCCGTCTTTCAGATTGATAATTCTATCTGCATAGGATGATAATTCTTTTTCATGTGTGATTATAATAAATGTTGTATTATTTTCCTGATTAAGTTTTTTGAAAAACTCCATAATAAAATGTGTATTTTCACTATCAAGATTGCCTGTTGGTTCATCGGCAAGAATCACTGTGGGATTATTTATTAATGCACGGGCAACAGCAATTCTCTGTTGTTCTCCACCGGATAATTCGCTGGGTTTATGTTCTTTTCTATGTGTTATTTTCAACATTTCCATTAATTCTTCTGTTCTTGCTTTTCCATGCTTTAGATTCTTCTTGGAAAATGTATATGGCAGTAAAATATTATTATATGCATTAAAATCATTTAAAAGATAATGGAACTGGAAAACAAAACCAATATTCTTATTTCTCCACTTTGATAGATTTTTATCACTTTGTGAAAAAACATTCATATCCTTATAAAACACTTCTCCTTCCGATGGTGTATCCAATGAACCCATAATATGAAGTAATGTTGATTTCCCTGCACCTGAAGGTCCCAATATAAAATTAATTTTCCCTTCCTCTATTTCAAGGTCTATACCTTTTAATACACTGATTTCACTATTAAGTATTTTGTATTTCTTTGTAAGATTCTTAACTGTAATAATATTATTCATATCTAATTGCCTCAACAGGATTCATTTTTGCTGCTTTAAAAGCAGGATACAGAGTGGCAATAAATGATAATACATTTGATATAAGTACTGTAAACATTACATCAAGTACCTTTACATGAACAGGAAGATTATCTAAAAGATAGACATTGCCTGGAATATTTATAAACTGATACTTTGAAAGGAGAAAACATGCAATAAGACCAATAATAACTCCCAAAACAGTACCAATAATATTTATAATAAAACCCTGATATATAAATACTCTAAGAATATCAAAATTACTAAGTCCAAGTGCTTTAAGCACTCCTATTTCCGTTGTTTTTTCCATTACAATCATAATTAATGTTGTAATAATATTAAATGCAGCAACAATAATAATTAGTAAAAGTAAAATAAACATTAATTTCTTTTCAAGGGCAAGAGCTGCAAATAATGAACTATTCAGATCAATCCAATTATTTGTTCTAAATGGATATCCAAGTTTTTCTTCAATTTTTCCCGATACCTGCTGAGCTAAATAGATATCATGAATTCTGATTTCAATACCGCTAACACCCCCATCTAAGCCAAGAATTTTTGATGCCTTTTCAAGAGGAATATATACCAGTTCACTATTATACTGATACATGCCGGCATCAAATATTGCCGATACTTCAAATTTGCTTATTTTCGGAATAAGGTCTCCAATTGTTTCTGTTGAACCAAATGGTGTGGCAATATATACCGTATCACCTGTATGGGCTCTTATTGCCTCAGCCAAATCAATACCTATCATAATCTGTTTATTGTTTTCTGGAATATTACCAAATTTAATATGCTTAGAAAGCACCTTAACTTCCATTGAGTCATTCTCATCAAATCCTCTTATTACAATACCATTTGTGTAATTTTTGGATTTTATCAATCCCTTGGAATATATAAATGGAGTTGATGAGACTATCTGCTTTATTGTACTAAGTGAATCTACAATTTCATTAATTTTTTCAGTTTCAATTGGATCATTGAAATATTTTAGAACTACAATATGAGCATTAATATCAACAATTCTTTCTTTAACATCCTTTTGAAATCCATTCATCACAGATAGAACAATAATCAGTGCAGCAACACCAATCAGCATTCCACCAATAGATATTGCAGTGGTAATATATCCGAAAATATTTTTTCGTCTTCCGAAAAGATGTTTGATTGCTATAAAAAAAGTGTAATTCATTTCTCTTTTTTTAATAATGGAAATAGAATAACATCTTTTATTGATGGAGAATCAGTTAAAATCATCACAATTCTATCAATACCAAGTCCAACTCCACCCGTAGGAGGCATACCATGCTTAATTGCCTCAATAAAATCCAAATCAAATTCAAATGCTTCACTATCGCCTTTCTTCCTTTCTTCAATCTGCTCTTTAAATCTTTCTTCCTGATCCAAAGGATCATTCAATTCTGAAAATGCATTCCCCACCTCCATACCTGCATTAATTGGTTCAAATCTTTCAACCACTCCGGAAATATTCCTATGTATCTTTGCAAGAGGGGAAATTTCTATTGGCTGATTAATAACAAATGTTGGATTTATTAAATCCTTCTGTACTGTTTCAGAAAAAATTTCATCAATAATTTTGCCAGATGTTTTCTTATTTTCAATGTCAATATTTAATTTTTTTGCAATTTCCTTTAATTCATCTACTGTTTTATCCTTAATATCAAAATTCGTTTTTTCCTTAATTGATTCATAAAAATCAATGCGTTTCCATGGTCTTTTAAAATCAATTTTCTGTCCCTGATACTCTATATTCCCATCAGGCACAAGGTTTTCAAATATTTCCTCAACAAGATTCATCATATCTTCATAATCAGCATATGCCTGATAAAACTCAACTTGTGTAAATTCGGGATTATGTGTTTTATCCATACCTTCATTTCTGAAATCTTTTGCAAATTCAAAAACCCTATTTATACCACCAACAATAAGGCGTTTAAGATACAATTCATTAGCAATTCTAAGATACAATTTCATATCCTGAGCATTATGATGTGTTATAAATGGTTCTGCAAATGCACCACCATATACGGGCTGCAGAACAGGTGTTTCAACTTCAAGAAAATCATAAACTTTTAATACTTTTCGTATTGTCTCAATTATTTTAGATCTTTTGAAAAAAACGGCTTTAACATCATCATTCATAATAAGATCAACATATCTTTTTCTATATCTAATTTCCTTATCCTGTAATCCATGAAATTTTTCCGGTAATGGTTTTAATGATTTTGACAGCAAAGTGAATTCATCGGATTTAACTGTAAGCTCCTCAGTTTTTGTTTTAAAGATCTGTCCTTTAACTCCAATAATATCACCTATATCCATTAATTTTGCAATTTCATATATATCAGCACCAATATCATCTTTTCTTAAATAAACCTGCATTTTTGCCATTTCATCCTTGATATCCAAGAACATTACTTTCCCATGGCGTCTTTTTGATATTACGCGACCGGCTACAGAAACAATTTCTTTTTCTACAAAATTATCCGGTTTTTCAAGAATCTCTTTTATATTATGTGTTACATCATACCTGTATTTATATGGATTTTCTCCAAGCTCTTTCATTTTATTAAGATTTTCAATCATTTGTTTTTCAAGCACATTTTTATCTTCACTCACTAAAAACCTCCATTCTCTTTTGCTTTCATTATCAGGTATTCCTTTATAAATCTATCAATATCTCCATCCAGCACACTATCGGTATCCCCTGTTTCATATTTTGTTCTTAAATCCTTGATCATTTTATATGGATACAAAACATAGGATCTTATTTGACTACCCCATTCATTTTTCTTTTTTTCAGCCAATTTTTTATTTAATTTTTCTTCTTCAATTTCTTTATAATGCAGATAAACCTTTGCCTTCAAAACTTTCATTGCATTGATCTTATTTTTCAATTGTGACCGTTCTGCCTGAGATTTTGCGAAAAGTTTGGTTGGTAAATGTGTAATTCTTATTGCAGTAGATAATTTGTTTACATTCTGACCACCCGGACCGCTTGAACGAAATGTATCAATTTTCAAATCCCCTTCATCCAATTCAAAATCAATATTCTTATCAACATCAGGATATACATAAACAGAAGCAAATGATGTGTGCCGTCTCTTATTACTATCAAATGGGGAAATCCTAACTAATCGATGTACTCCTATCTCAGATCTTAAATATCCATAAGCATACTCACCACTAACACTAATAGTCACACTTTTAATGCCGGCAATATCATCATCTTCACTATCCATTATTGAATATTTGAAATCCTTTTTCTGGAAATATTTAAGATACATTCTAAAAAGCATTCCTGCCCAATCGCATGATTCTGTTCCACCTGCACCGGGATGTATGGAAAAAATTGCATCATTCTCATCAAGTTCTTCTGTTAATAACAGTTCTGCCTGCAAATCATTTGATTTACTTACTAATATATCTGTCATTCCCTCAATTTCATCCTGATTACTTGCTTCTGCAATTTCAGTAAGTTCATTTAGGGCATCAAAATCATCACTTATAGATGTATATGCCTTTATTCGATTTTTTAATAATTTTACTTTTCTGCTGATTTTTGTTGCTTTTTTCTGATTGTTCCAGAAATCAGGATTTTGCATTTCCTTTTCAAGTAATGCAATTTCTTTATTCCAAATATCAATATTATCCGTTTTTTTCAGATCTTCAACATTTTTACTTAAACTGTTAATTTTCTCTCTTATTTTGTTTTCTAACATAGTTTTGTAGTATATAACTATGTATATATATAGTCAATAGAAATATAATTACTGTGTAATTATCATTGAAAAATGTCTTCTTTAAATTACTCGGATATGTATAGCCCTCACCTTTCCAAAGAAACAGAAACTGTCAAAAACAATTTTCTGCGGAGGAAGACAACCGATATAATGAGCCTCTGCGGTACATTTATATCTACAATACTCGCAGCGAGTTCATTTATTTGGTTGTGTGAGGGAGCAGAAAAAGAAAAGAGATAAAGATGGTGATAATGATTTGCGTTGCTTAACATATTCCTCAGTTTATTCGGAATAAACCTACAATTTGAGGGACATTTTTTTATGGTAATAATATAGAAATATAATTACTATTATTTCAATTTATTATACCAGATTTTCTTTCCTTTAAGAAATTCCTTAATCCCTTTTTTACTGATTTTTCTCAAATTCATCAAATGTCCATCTCCATGATTTGGCTTCAGAAAATCCAATTTTTTACAGGTTTCAAATTCATCACATTCCCAACAGCCTTCAATGCCCTTTTTTTGACAACACTTTCTTATCTTACAAAAAGGCGGACCACCATCACCCTTGCATGCCTTTTTGCATCGCATTTTCACTAATTCACCCAGAACTTCATAACATTGTTTATAGTTTTTATACTTTGCAAAAAATGGTATGCTTGCCAGAGATTCTGCTGTTTTCTCAAATTTTGTTTCTCTTAATTCTTTTCTTAGATCCCTTGCCAAATCAGCTGCTTTCTGTCTATAACCAATACAATCACCACAGTATAGCCCACAATAGGCAATCAATTTTTCATTTTCCTTTGGCATATTTATCTCCTTCTAAATAATTTATTAATGCTTTATATATTAAACCAAATCCTGACCAAAAAGACAAGTCAAAAATTATTTGATACCAATAATTTCGGAAATTCTCAATTAACTATTGCCATAATGAATACATATGTATATATTCATTATCATGGATAAAGTTAAACATAATAGAAAAAATTATTTCCTTGGCATAATAAATGGAATCCTATTTAATTTTGCTTTTGCAATAACCGGATCTGAAACAATTCTTCCTGTATATATGAGCACACTTACATCATCAGGAGTCATTATTGGTTTGGCGGGGTCAATGCAAAAAGCTCTTTGGCCTATGCCTCAAATATTTATGGCTCATTATTTAGAGGGAAGAAAATATACTAAATTTGTTTATATATATACAGCTATTATTAGAACAATCACTATGTTTCTTATGGGATTTCTAATATACTGGCATCCTCCCTATATAATTCCGGTATTCCTGTTTTTACTTTTTTTATATCTATTTTCAGGAGGTCTTTCAGGAATATCATTTATAGAAATTGTTGGAAAAACCATTGCAAAACCCCGTCTCACTTCATTCTGGGGATTAAGACAGGCAGGAGGAGGAATATTAGCAATTCTTGGAGGATTTTATGTAAAATTTATTTTATCAACATTCAGTTATCCAAAAAATTTCTCAATAATATTTATTACTGCCGGATTTATTGTCGCATTTGCTCTATTATCATGGATTATTGCAGATGAACCTCCTTCGGAAAATCAGGTAAAAATAAAAAGATTCCGTTCATTTTTAAAAATCGGGTTTTCTTTATTATCAAAAGATACCGGCTTTAAGGCAATATTCTTCTATAAAATAATTATAGGTATTGCTATGGGACCTGTTCCATTTTATTCACTTTTTGCAATAAAAATGCTTAATATAGATGCTTCAAATATTGGATTCTTCATTGCTTTACAAATGGCAGGATTAATTGTATCAAATCTATTATGGGAAAAAATATCTAAAAAGGGTGTTAAACATATTCTGATTATTACAGCATTATCCGTACTACTTCAACCTCTTGTAGCAGTCTGTTCGCTATTTTACGGTATATTACCTATGTATATTGTATTCTTTCTTATTGGTGTTTCAGTATCCGGATTAAGGGTAAGTTCAATGACATATCTACTCCGTATTGCTCCTGCTAATAAAAGACCCACATATATGGGATTTTATAATACATTTACTGCTCCATTTCTTTTTTATCCAATACTTAATGGTATCCTTATTAATTTATTTTCGTTTTTACCAACATTTATTATTTCCGGGATCTTTGCAATAATTGCATTTATTATAGTTTTAAAATATGTATCAAATTGACAATAATTTAATATAAAATCAATTAAATAGTTATCATTTTGTGTTTGCTGATTATTCATTTTGGCTTGACTTGACAATTTTAAAGTATATTATAATTAAAAAAACAAGGAGGCTTAATGAAGAAAGTATTTATGTTAATGATTGTAATTTCATTCATAATTGGTTGCAGTTTATTTGCATCTAATCAATTAACAATTACAATCAATGAAGATTTTCTTGATCAAATTGAGGAAATCATTGTTTCAATCGTAAATGGCGATGATGTTGATACGGAAACCATTACTGAAATAACAGAAAGTATCACGATTACTTATGAGGGCACAGCTGATTTGATAATGGTTAATGCATACAATGATGATGGTATTCTACTTTTTACAGGGAAAGGAGAACCTGATGCAATGGGCGCATTGACAATCATTCTCGATTATGCAGGCGCAGGAGTAGCAAATCATATTATTATTTTTCAGGATGTAAATCCATGGAGTTCTACAGCAATGATTGATATGCTTGACGAAAATGGATTTGATGAAGGTACAGGAGAAAACGAATATGAATTTGTTACATCTGATGAATTTGATGGAGTAGAACTTAGTCCATTTAATGATTTAGTAATTATTGCTAATGATCAGACACAGACATTCTATGATGAATTAGCTAAAGTAGATGATGAGATCAATAGTTTTATTCATTCTGGCGGAACAATCCTATGGGAAGTTTGTGATAATGGTTGGAATAATGGTGATATTGTCACTGCTGGTATTGAATTGCCAGACAATGTAAATATTAATCTTCAATTTGAATATAATAACACAATTGAGCAGCCTGATCATAAAATGTTTGAAGATATATCAGGAGAACTCTATAATAATTATGCAAGTCATGAATATTTAACAAACCTTCCTGATGAAACAAATATTCTTATGTCAGGTTCTGATTCAGGAGAACCAACTCTTGTTATATATCCTTATGGAGGCGGTTTGGTATTTATGACAGGACAACCTCTTGAACATGCATATTCAGAAGGAAATACAATGGGCACTATTCTTCCACGACTCATTAAATTGATTCTTGGAGAAGAAATCACAGGTGATGAGGGTCCAGCAGCAACAACCAAATCAATTACAAAATCATCAAAATAAAAAAAGGGGCTTTTAAAGCCCCCTTTTTTTTGTATTATAATAAATCAATACCTTCAATTAAATAAATATTTCTCCTAATCTAAACAACAGGCAAATACAATTTAAATTCACTGCCCTTTCCAATCTCGGAAAAAACATCAATATAACCTCTGTGATTTTCTACTGTTCCATAAACAGCAGCTAATCCCATTCCAGTTCCTTTTCCGGATTCCTTAGTTGTAAAAAATGGTTCAAAAATTTGATCAATAATTTCTTTACTCATGCCTGATCCCATATCAATTATGCTGATTACAATATAGTAACCACTTTTCTTATCAATCCCAGGTATAGCATTTTCTTTTTCTTCAATAAATATATTTTCTGTTATAAATGATAAAGTTCCTATATTAGTCATTGCATCATTTGCATTTAAGGCAAGATTCATTATTGCATTCTGAATTTGACCAGAATCACATGAAACAATATCATTTTTAGCATTAAATTTTTCAACAATTGAAATATCCTTTTTAATACTATGCTTTAACAATGAAGTTACTTCTTTAATAATACTATGTAATGACATATCTTCAATTTTATGTTTACCTTTTCTTGCAAATGCAAGTAATTTGGTTGTTAATTCTGATGATCGTTTTGCTGAGCTTTTTATCAATTTAATACTTTTTATCAAATCATCTTCATTCTTGTACCTATTTTCAATTACTTCAGAAATACTTAGAATTGCTGTAATTTGATTATTAAAGTCATGAGCAATCCCACCGGCTAAATGTCCTATTGCATTCATTTTTTCCGTTTTTGCAATTTGTTCTTCCATTTGCTTCATTAAAGTAATGTCTGTTATGAAGCCCTCAAGGAACTGTAATTCACCATTTGAATCATAAATACCCTTTCCTTTTTCATATACCCATTTCTTTTTTCCCTTCTTACATACAATTCTATAAAAAATTTCATAATGCTTTTTTTGGGCTAATGCCTTTTGATATTCATTTAAAACAAATTCTCTATCATCAGGATCAATAATATCACTATATTGAATGTCTCTACTGTTCATTATTTCTTCTTTGGAATATCCTGTTAATTCCTCAATTCCATTATTAAGAAATAGCATTTTAATCTCAGGAGTATTTAATCGTCTGTAAACAAGACCATTCAAATTACTGATAAGTGTATTAAGCATTCTTTGATCTTCTTTGGATTTTTGAAATAAAATATTATTTTGCAATTCTATAAGAAAAATCATTACAAGTATATTTGAAATAATAATAATTAAATATGGTATATATATATTACTTTCATTAAAAATAGTGAAATAACCAATACAATTTAATAGCCCTAATAATATTATGATGTTTATCCATTTTTGTGATTGTCCTGTAATTTTAATAAATAATTTTCTATTCTTTATCATTAGAAATGTGAAGAAAATCATTAATGATGTTTGAAAAATTAGTGATATTGCGTTAGCACTATTTGCACCATTAAGGAAATATCCAATTAATGTTGAAATTAAAATTATTGCCGGAATAGTCAATATCCATTTTGTTACTGATTTGAAAAAAAATAAAATTCCTATAAAAATAAAACAGATACCTTCAGCAGATAAAAGACCATAACACATCAGGTTTAATTCACTGCTTCCTGAGAAATAATTAAATACAACAGCAATAGTATATAGTAACCAACCACAAAGAAGGAATAAATATTTTTGTTCACGAAACTGTATATAAAAATCTGTAAATATTGCAATTCCTATAATTCTTACAAAAAAAATAGTTATTAGTAAAACATTAGTAGCATTAATTTCCATACAAGTTAGTGTATCCTGATAGTTGACAATAGTCAAGGAAAATGTTTACAATTCTCAATATAGAGATCATGTCATGTAGTTGGCATTAAAAAATGCACTCTTTTTCCCATTGAAAGAGAATTTGCTGATAAGAAGATTGCCGCACTTTGCTCGCAACTAAAGGCGGACGAAAACAATTTTCTGCGGAGGAAGACAACCAATATAATCAATACATTCCTCAATTTATTCGGAATATACAATTATTTGGTTGTGTGACGGAGCAGAAAAAGAAAGCAATAAAACGGGAAAGGAAATTAAAGACAGGAAAAGGAAGAGATTGGATAAAAAGAACCCTATTACCTATTGACAATAATTAACAATTTAATATAATACAAATTCACAACACTCCTCGGTAGCTCAGCTGGTAGAGCGAGTGGCTGTTAACCACCAGGTCGGGGGTTCAAGTCCCTCCCGAGGAGCCAAAAAAATGCACAGGATTCCCTGTGTTTTTTTTTACCCAATAAAAAACGGCTCCAAACAAATTGAAGCCGCTATAAAATCATATAAAAAAATAAAAAGATATTTCTATTTTATTTTCTTATATCTAATACAGATACTTTTTTTCTAAATTTACCATATCTTTCAAATTTTACATATCCATCAATGAGAGAGAAAAGAGTATCATCTCTACCAATACCAACATTCATGCCAGGATGAAATTTTGATCCTCTTTGTCTTACAATAATTGAACCAGCTCTAAGAAACTGTCCATCATGTCTCTTTACCCCAAGATATTGAGGATTGGAATCTCTACCATTCCGTGATGAGCCTACACCCTTTTTATGTGCCATTAGAAACCCCCTTAAGGTCTAATAATCTTTTCTATTTTAATTAAAGAATAATCCTGTCTATGTCCCTGTATTCTTTTATAATTCTTTCTTCTTTTAAATTTCATGACTTCAATCTTTTTACCTTTTTCATCTTTGATTTTATGACACACTATCTTGGCTCCTTCAATATATGGATTTCCAATTACTGTTTCATCATTTTCATTAATAAAGAGTACTTTATCCATTTCCAATTTTTCATTTTCTTTGCAATCCAGTTTACTTACTTTAATAGTGTCATTTTCTTCTATTTTATACTGAAATCCTTTAATCTCTACTACTGCAAACATGTATCCTCCTACTCTGTTGTTTCACCACTTGTACCCTGAGGTATCACTGGTATATTCATTTCATTTGATTGTGGAATAGCGTTTTCATCTTGTACTGGTGGGACTTGTTGTTGATTGTAAGGAACTTGTGGTGATGTTTGTACAGCGGTACTTTTACCCTTTGAAACAAGAGCAAGTGATAAACTGGTTACCATAAAAACTATAGCCAATACAGTGGTTATTTTAGTCATTAGATTTCCAGCTCCGGATGCGCCAAACATACTGTCCTGTCCTCCTCCGAACATTGCACCCATGCCACCTGAAGATTGCTGCATAAGAACAATAACAATCAACAAAAATGACACAACTATGTGAATAATTAATACAAAAGTAAACACCTTTCCTCCTAAATATTTATTAGTTCAGCAATTTCAATGATTTTATTGAAATGTTCATACTTCAATGATGCACCACCTATAAGAGCCCCATCAATATTATCCTGACGCAAAAGCTCCTTTGCATTATCTTCTTTTACACTTCCTCCATAGAGAATGCGTATATCTGATGCAATATCATTACCAGCAATTTCTGCAACTTTTTCTCTAATAAACCTATGCATATCCTCTGCATCAAAAGGAGTTGCAGTTTTACCAGTTCCTATTGCCCAGACTGGTTCGTATGCTATTATAATGCTTTCAAAATTATTTTCAATACCCATAAGACCGATTTTCAACTGATTCTCTACAACGGATTTATACCTATTTGTATTTCTTTCTGTTTCAGTTTCTCCAACACATAGAATTATCTGAAATCCTTGTTGTAATCCTTTTTTCACTTTTTTATTTATAAATTCATCTGACTCATTAAAAACATGTCTTCTCTCTGAATGTCCAATAATTACATATTCAATGCCAAATGACTTAAGAAATGAATAGGAAATTTCACCTGTAAATGCACCTTTATCTTCATCATGTACATTCTGAGCCCCAAGTTTCACTGTAGAATCCTTTATTGCTGATTGTATTATTCCAAGATGAGTAAAAGGCGGACAAACAAGTATATCCAATTTTCTATTCGCATTATTATCAATAATTGGTTGAATATCATCAATAAGATTCATTTTCCAATTACCTGCAATCAATATTTTTCTGGTCATGATTCCTCCTTTAATACATTAATCCCAGGCAGTTCAATTCCGCTAAGCATTTCAAGCATTGCTCCGCCACCTGTAGAAACAAAAGAAACACTATCAATTTGTCCCAATTGATTTAATGCTGCAACTGAGTCTCCTCCTCCTACAACACTAAATGCATTCTTTTCAGTTGCCTCTTTAATATACTGAGCAATCTGTAAAGTGCCTTTACTGAATTGTTCCTTTTCAAACATACCCATAGGTCCATTCCAGACAATTGTTTTTGCACTCATTATTGCACCTTTAAATATTTCTGCAGTCATTGGACCAATATCAAGTCCTATGTCATCCTTTTCCATTTCTCCTCTGGAAACTATCCTTGAATCACTGTCATCTATGGATTTGGCTGCAACAATATCAATTGGAAGTATAATATTAACCTGCTTTTCCTTAGCCTCTTTAAAGATATTATCACATTCTTTAATCATATCCGGTTCAAAAAGTGATTTTCCGATTTCAAATCCAAATGATTTTAAAAATGTAAAAGCAAGTCCTCCTCCAATAAGTACAGTGTCTGCATATTTAATTGTATTTTTCAATACATCTAATTTTGTTGAAACCTTTGAGCCGCCAATAACAAAAACATATGGCGATTCCGGCTCACAAGTTAATTTATAAAGATTTTCAATTTCATTCTGAAGCAAGTATCCTGCACATCTGTTTTCAAAGAGTTTGGGTAAAGTATAAACAGACATATGTTTTCTATGACATACTGAAAACCCATCATTAACATATATATTGCTGAATTCCCTGATCTTTTCTGCTAATTCACTATCACCTTTCTTTTCACCGGGATAAAATCTGATGTTTTCAAATAAAATAACAGAAGGAAAAGGTAATTTGGATATTTTCTCTTTGATATCAGATTCATTGATATCGCTGAAAAAATGAATTTCTTCATTTAATAACCTGGATAATTCATCCTTGATAATATCCAGTGAAAATTCAGGTTTCCTTTCTCCCTTTGGCCTTCCTCTATGTGAAAGAATGATGATTTTTGCATTATTATTAAGAAGGTATTTAATTGTTTTAATGGATGCTTCAATTCTGAATAAACTGCTTATTTTACCATCTACTACAGGAACATTATAATCCGTTCTTAAAATAACTACTTTGTTTTTAACATCAATATCTTTCAGTGTTCTCAAATTCATAATTATCTACTTCATCAAATATTCAATTAAATCAACTGTTCTTGATGAGTATCCATACTCATTATCATACCATGCAAGTACTTTTACAAGATTTCCACTTGCTAATGTTGCCAAACTATCAAAAACTGATGAGTATGAACATCCGGTATAGTCAATAGATACAAGTGGTTCATCTGAATAACCAAGAATTCCTTTGAATCGTCCTGTATCAGCAGTTTTTTTGAAAACTTCATTTACTTCTTCAACCGTTACTTCTCTGCCTAATATTGCAGAAAAATCAACAATTGATACATCAGGAGTTGGTACCCTTATAGCCATGCCATCAAGTTTTCCCTTTAATTCAGGAATAACAAGACCCACTGCTTTTGCAGCTCCTGTTGTTGTAGGAATCATTGATACACCTGCAGCTCTTGCTCTTCTTAAATCACTATGAGGTAAATCAAGAATCATCTGGTCATTTGTATAGGCATGAATAGTTGTCATAATGCCTTTTTCGAATCCAAAATTATCAAGAAGTACTTTTGCAAGAGGTGCTATGCAATTTGTTGTGCATGATGCATTTGAAATTACATGATGTTCATTTTTATTGTATATATCTTCATTTACTCCCAAAACAATTGTTGCATCAACCTTATCTTTTGCAGGAGCTGAAATAATCACTTTTTTTGCGCCTGCTTTCAAATGTTTTGCTGCCTGCTCTCTTGATCTGAATACACCGGTTGACTCCAATACAACATCAACACCAAGTTCGCCCCAATTGAGTTTCTCTGGATCTCTTTCTGAAGTAACCTTGATTTTCTTGCCATCAATGATTATTGCATCACCTTCATAGCTTACATCGCCATCATATCTGCCATGCACAGAATCATATTTATATAAGTGAGCAAGGGTCTTTGCATCAGTTAAATCATTTACTCCAACTAATTCAATGTCCTTATTATTAGAAATCCTTGATGCCAAACGACCAATTCGTCCAAATCCATTAATTCCTAATTTTATAGTCATATAAATACCTCCTATAATTTATGTTAAAGAAGTATAATAAATTAAAGTATTATGTCAATAGAAGCATAATATATTAGAGTAGGGGCAAACCTGCGTGTTCGCCCTTATTATCTCAAGGAGCATGTTCCTTCACTCAACCCGTAGGAATATTCTCATAATTACGGTTTCTATTCCAGAGCTCCTCTGAGTAATTGTGTGAACCTTTGCAGCATGCTTATCTTGTCCTTTTCTTCCTCTCCGTTGGACAAATAACCAGATGATGGACAGAGCATGCCCAACATAGCATTCAGATTACTCATGTCCAACATATTCCTCGAATTATTCGTGTTTAATGTTATTTGAACATAAAAATAAAATAAATCTAAACCATATTGATTTTTACTCAAAATATGGCAAAATAGTAAGAAATAAATTATTAGTGTTTTTAAAGGATGAGTGTCAAATGAAATATTCTAAAATTAAATATGTAAATCCTTTCTTTAATATGAAATATAATGCCTTAGCAAAAACATACTCAAGGTGCAAATGAATATACTTAAATTGTTAAAAAATGTCAAAATGTCAAACCCCGGGCTTATAATATTATTTATAGGGATGTTTTTTGTAATTTCAGTTTTTGGAGAGGTGCGTGTTGGGTTGGTTTTGGGTGGAGGTGCGGCAAGAGGATTAACTCATATTGGTGTATTAAAGGCAATAGAGGAGTACAACATTCCTATTGATGCAGTTGGCGGAACAAGTATGGGCGCAATAATAGGAGCTCTTTGGTCATCTGGTTACTCTGCAAGTGAAATAGAAAGTATTTTTATTGAAACAAACATTTTAAATCAAATATTTGATTTTTCATTTGAAGATGAAAAACCTGTTTACTACAAATTTAATTATCAAAATACTATACTTAATCTTTATTATAATAAAGGAAAACTTCAGCGACCAGAAGCAGCAATAGATGATAGATTATTGAATTTTGAAATTAAAAAGTTTTTTCAACCAGTAGAGATTGCCATAGACAGTAATTTCAGAAATTTATGGAAACCATTTTTATGTACTGCAAGTGATATCAATTCAGGTAAATTGATTATATTCATATCCGGATCACTTTCAGAAGCAGTACGATCATCAATGTCTTTACCAATTATTTTTAAACCTGTACAGTATGAAGATAAAATTCTATTGGATGGTGGTCTTTACAATAACTTGCCAGTTAAAATTACAGCTGACTCATTTAATCTTGATTATATTATTGCTATTGATGTATCAGCAAAAAAAGCAATTTTATCATCTGATAATATTGATATACTTGATATTGGTTTTTCTATGATGGATATTATAACTAAAGGAGTAGATGCTGATACAATAGGAAAATATGGAACCTATATTCATCCTAATGTTGACGATTTTCTTGGATATGAATTTTATAAAGCAAAAGAATTAATTGATTTGGGATACAATGAAACAATCAAACATATTCAAAAAATCAAAAATGAAGTTAATAGAACAGAAGAGTATGATAGTAGTAAAAGAAAAACTAGAGGTTATTTCAATTACAGTGAATTTATTATTGATAGCATAGAGATCCATTTATCCAATCCTACACATAATACAATTACACGAAATATTTTTAATATGAAAAAGGGTTTTGATTTCTCCTTTGATGAATTTGAGAAAGGATTAATACTAATGCACTCTTTAGATCTGTTTGAAAATATTAAAACAGATTTCTTTGCTGACACAACAGACCAAACAATGAAAATCATTATTTCCAGCAAAGCTTTATCATCTATCAAAATTGGTCTTGGAGGTTTTTATGCAAATAATGCCGGAATGAATATTTATTCAAAATTTGAATATAACAATATTTTTTCTCAAGCAATCTCAATCAATTTTATTCCTTATTTAGGAGATCATCTCAAGGGTATATCAATAAATATTTATTCTCCACCTGTATTTATATCAGGTATTGCGGCATATATTAACTATGAATTCATTAATAAAAAAATGTATAGTTTATGGTCAAATACATTTAATTACAATATTATTCATTCTTTCACTTATCTTTTAGGAAACAATTATAAAAAAGAATCTTTAATATCCATGATTGCAGGATTTCGAGAAAAGAATTATTCACCGGGAAATTTCTCTAAAATATTTATGGGATCTTATTTTATAAATGATAGAATCAATACTCTAAATAGATTACCTGAAGGATATAGATTTAATTTCTTATTTACAATCAATTTCCCACAAAGTGACAGTTCTGATTTTATCACATTATCTTATGATACAAAGAAGCTATATCTCAAGATTTATGGAGAATATTTCAATCAAGCAAATCTTTTAGGGAAAATATATTCTGGTTTTAGATTGGAAGTAGGATATCTCAAACTCTTTCAACAATATTCTTCTGTGCATCAAAGTATTGAATCAGATTATTTTATGATTAAACCACTTCCTTCATTTAACTATATTTATGATACATCTATGCTAAGTAATTATTTTCTTAATATAAGTTTTGATTTATCATATCCTATTAATGAAACTATTTCTGTAAAAAGTATAGCAAACACATCTTTTATTGAAAATAATATTCATAGTACTTCATCAATGCTAATAACAGTTGGATTATATTCTGAAATTTCCGGTATATTTGGAAATCTAATAAGCGGATTTGAATATATCTCCGATAATACAAATCACAAAATGGGTTTTAGTGTTATTTGGAAATCAAATACTATGAAAAAAGTTGATATTCTTAATGAAATATAATCAGGAATATTTGAATAGTATTTTCTTTTCAAATTTAAATATATTTCCAATAATACTATAAGGAAACTGCTCAATTCTTGTATTGAAATTCGTAACTGTCCAATTATAATACTCTCTTCTGTCAGCAATTTGATTTTCCAATTGGGTTATTCTTTGCTGTAATCTCAAATACTGTTTATCTGCTTTTATATTGGGATAATTCTCAACAACTGCAAATAATTGTTTCATTCCTGCATTAATTCTTTTATTATAAACATCTTTGCCATAAACCCCCATTGATGGACTGTATGATGTACGCAATTTAACAATACTTTCAAGGGTTTCTCTCTCAAATGCAGAGTATCCCTTTACAACATTAACCAAATTACCGATTTCATCATTTCTCTGTTTTAGAAGTACATCAATATTTGCCAATGATTGTTTAACTCGATTTCTTGAATAAATCAACAAATTATATATTGTAATGATAAATACAATGATTATGAAAATTATAGCAAATAATATTATCAGTAGAATCATACTATCTCCATATTAAATTTAATGTTAATATAAAACTCAATGCGCCATATAATAATGTTAAAATAAGATATATATTTAATCCTTTTATTAATTCCTTTTCACTTTTATCGGAAATGAAGAACAACCCATCATCTTTTGTGTGACAAATTTTCAATATTTCATTTTGTCTCTTTTCTGTTTGATTTTCATTAAATTCAATCTCAATTTGTTTTTTTGCTTCCTCCCATTCATTCATATCTATTTGATTATCATTGTTCTTATCAAATTGTTTCATATATTGTGTATCGTTTTTTCGTGATTTAAGAAATGTATTAAATGATTTTTTGCTGTCTTTGTTTATAACCGAACCCATAACATATATATCATTATATATCGGCAAACTCTCTTCAATATAATATGTGTTCTTATCTCTAATTAGTGATTTCATCAAATAAAATGGTGTCATATATTTTGCTTTATTATGAATATCAAGCATAGATTTTTTTGTCTCCACTTCCATTACATATCCATTGTTTTGGATAAAGAATCTTTCAGGTAGATATTCGCCTATCTCCACTAAAGACCACTGTTCACCCTTGTCCGTTTTGACTTTTGAGTATTTAAAATATCTGAAGAATACACATTTTATGCCTGAAATCAATGATGGAATAGCATTCCTGTCAAGAATAGTACCTTTTATTTCTCTTAAACCAATACTAAGTGATTCTATAGTTGAAGTAGGAATATCTTCAATTAATGCTTTAAATTTAAAATACTTAACAAACAAAAAAACATAGTAAATAAAAAATAGTATATTAAAAAAATTAAAGAAATAAAGTCCTGGTTGTGTTTTTCCAATAAAATAAAAAATGAAAACTACAATAAGCGGTAAATTCAATAATAATTTAAGATTAAATCTTGAATACAATGTACTTTGTAGTATTCTTTCATTTGGTGCATAAATCTTGTAATTATAATCATAATCAAATTGATTTTCATACTTATTTGTATCCTGTTCCATTATCTCATTAGAGTAGTTATATTCATAATATTTCAAATCAAATAGTAATGATGATCTAGAAACATAAGATTTTATATCAATTGATAATCCAGACATATAGTTTGCTGAATATTCCATATCCTCAAAATACTTATTTGCTTTCTTTTTTAATTCATTTAATAATATTTTGATATTTTCGGTTCGCGAGAATTTTGATGCATTTTTTAATCCTGAAAGATTTGTTGTTCTTGAATCAATCTCAGCAATTACTTGTGCATTTTTAAAATAAATAAAGATAGAATAATTACCTTCTATTTGTATTGCCTGTAAAGATGGTCTTTCTATACGCATCTGATTTATTCCTACAATAATAAGAATATCATCATTTTTTGATAATTCAAGTTTTTCACCTGAATACTCCAAAATATAATGATTGTCAGTTTCTTTCATATCAGATACTTCAATCATCCTAGATGTCCGTTTATTCATATCATCTTCATTCATTTCAAAAAAATCAATTCCCAATGTATTCAATCCATTTCTCATTTTCTTGATTTTGTCTTCATTCTCTGTATTTAAAAGTTCAGAAAATCCTTTTCCAACAAATTTTTGAGATGTCCATATTATATCTCTATCAATTGATTGTGATATTTTTCTCAGAAAATCTTTTTTGATATATGATTTTTTTTCGGATATTGTTTTAATAAAAATATATTGTTTCATATTTATATTATAGCAAATTATTGAGAAAATACAACTTTTCTATTATGATTTACATAAAAAATTCCATGTTTATCTTTCTGTTGAAAAGGTGAGGACTATTTACTCAGATGAGCATGGACGCAACCCGTAGTGATATTCTTATATCACATCCTCTATTCCAGAGCTCCTCTGGGTAATTGTGTGAACCTTTGCATCATGATTATTCTTAATCTTTTTTTTCCGCAGAAGAATCAATATTGGAATTTTTTAATAATACGACATTTTTTATGCTAACTACAAAATACAACTTTCCTATTGACAGTTTGGTATTTTTATACAAAATGATAAATTATGAAAATAACTATTTTGATTTTAATATTTTTATTGATTTTCATTTTCGGATGCAATGAAAACAATAATACACAAATTGATGTTTCTAAAGAAATCACTGATACCATAAAATCCGAAACAATCAAACCTTTAAATACATATAGATTATTATGTTTTGTCAATGATTATAATAGCAATCAATACTCTAAAGCAATAGTTCCTGTTCTTGATACATTGCAATTAAATTATTTTGGTACATTTACTATTGAGATAATTGATATTGATAGTAATCCTGAATTCATTGATTCTTTTAATATAAAATTTGCTCCACATATAGTTATATTGAACAACAATGATTCTATAGTATTTAGCAGAACAGGACAAGATCCATATTTTAAACTAATAAAAGCATTAAAGAAAAAGAATTTAATTGATTAGATTTGTTACGCTCAATAATCTAACGCAACCCTACTCAAAGTAAACAGTCCTCACCTTTTCAAAGAAGAAGAAAAAGAAGAAAAAGAACAAAGATAATTTTCTGCGGAGGAAGACAACCAATAAGGTCAATATATTCCTCAAATTATTCGGAATGTACAATCTTCGAATTACTCATGCGTAACATATTCTTCGGATTACTCAGAATATGCCGAATAAACCTGATTTTCTGCGGAGGAAGACAATCGATAAAGTGAGCCTCTGCGTAAATCAATGATTCCTATTCTAATCGCAGCGAGCTCTCTTTATTGACTGTGTGACGGAGCAGAAAAAGATTAAGAATGATAATGATTTGCATAACATATTCT
>CBDUZN010000005.1:0-30803 GCA_965371715.1 uncultured bacterium
ATGAATAAAAAAATAATTATTCTTGCTTTTATACTTATTTTACTAATTAATATTTCATGTACAAAGTATTCAAGGGTACAGGCAAGAGAAAGTATTGCAAGCGAAGCATTAAAATATAGGGGAGTACCATATAAATATGGAGGAACCACACCAAAAGGTTTTGATTGTTCGGGTTTTGTTCAATATGTTTATAAAAAAGCAGGAATTATGCTGCCAAGAACAGTTAGTAAAATGGAAAAGGTATTAAAAAAAACAAAATCTCCGTTAAAGGGTGATATTGTAATATTCCATAATCCTTTGCATACAGGGATTTATCTGGGAAATAACAAATTTATACATGCATCATCATCAAGGGGTGTGGTAATTGATAAATTAAGCGAACAATGGTTTAAAAAACGATTAAAGGGAATTTTTACATATTTTTGAAACCTTTTTGGAAAAAATGCATCTAAATAATCAGAAGAAGAAAAAAAATACTTATCAAAAGCTCTCTTACATAATTGAGGAACATTCGGATAAGTTGTATTCAATTGTATTTCGGATGATTGATAATCATGATGACATTATGGATATTCTTCAGGAAACATTCTATAAAACATATAAAAGCATTGATAATTTCCATGGTGACTCATCATTATTTACATATATGGTATCCATTGCAATTAATGAAACGCGACAATATATTAGAAAAAAGAAAAAAGCATTATTTGCAGATATAAATATTGATGATGAACTATTCCTAAGTACCCGTTATCCATCGGTTGAAGATAACATTATAAAAAGAAATAATGCCGAGAAATTAAATAATGCAATTAAAAAATTACCCGAAAAATATAAAGAAATAATAATTCTTAAGGATATTTAAGGAATGAAAATTAAAGAAATTGCAAAAATTCTTAATATTAGTATTCAGGCAGTAAAAACGCGGATTCACAGGGGACGACTTTTTTTAAGAGAATTAATGGAGAATAGCATTGAAAGAATGTAAAGATTTTAGAAAATTATTATGTGATTATCTTGATGGGGAATTAAGCAAAAAGCAATGTGCGGAATTTGAAAAACATATAGATAATTGCACAAATTGTGATGAGATTATAAAAAATCTTAAGAATATTTTAAATGAATGTAAAAATCAAAAAACATTAATAATACCGGAAAATATGAAAATGTCTTTAAAAGCATATATAAAAGAAAAAATACATAATAAAGGAGAATAAAATGGGTATTTTATCACAGGAAGATAGTGATTATCTAAAAAAAGAATTTGAAAAAATAACAAACAATATAATAATTGAATTTTTTTCAACAGACAATAAGGATAAAAGCGAGCAATGTGACAATATAAGAGAAATAATGGCAGAAATAATGGGTTTAACGGATAAAATATCATTAAATGAATTTAATGTTGATAAAGATAAAGAAAAAGCAGAAAAATATAATATTAAAATGGCACCGGTATTGATTTTCAACAATAAAAACAATAGAAATATTAAATTCTATGGTGTGCCATCAGGTTATGAATTTTCATCCCTTATAGAGGATATAATGGATTTAGGAACCGGAAAAATTGATTTTGATGAGGGTATAGAAGACAAAGTAAAAGCAATTGATAAGCATGTTAACATTATGGTTTTTGTTACTCCCACATGCCCATACTGTCCGGCAGCAGTAAGAACTGCCCATAAATTTGCAATGATAAACCATAAAATAAGCGCCGATATGATAGAATCTTATGAATTTCCGGAAATTGCCGACAAATTTAAGGTTCAGGGGGTTCCCAGAGTAATTATTAATGAAAAGGATGGATTTGAGGGAGCATTAGAACAAGAAAAATTCCTTGAAAAAATTATAGAAAATCTGTGAGGAAAAAATGATATTAAATCTTGATAAAAATAAAAAAGCAATATCAGACAATTATGATGCAGTAATAATCGGAGGAGGACCAGCAGGTCTTACTGCTGCCATTTATCTTGGCAGAGCACGAATAAAGACCCTTGTGATTGAAGAAATGATTCCAGGTGGACAAGCAGCAACAACAGTAAGATTAGAGAATTATCCCGGCTTCCCGGAGGGCATTGGGGGCGCAGAATTGGGGTCTCTTATGGAAAAACAGGCAAAAAACTTTGGCGCTGATGTTATTTATGATAATGTTATTGATGTGGATTTTAACAATGTAGAAAAAATCACCAAACTTAATAAAAGAGAAATAAAATCAAAAATAGTAATAATTGCATCAGGAGCAAAGCCCAGAAAAATGAATGTACCGGGTGCGGATAAATTTGACGGGAAAGGAATTTCCTATTGTGCCACCTGTGATGGACCACTTTTCAGGGATAAGAATATTGCAATTATTGGTGGGGGGAATTCTGCAATTGAAGAAGCAATCTTTCTTCTAAGATTTGTGAAATCAATTATTATTGTTCAGGATCTACCTCAACTAACAGCAGAAAAAATTTTGGAAGAACGATTATTAGAACATAAAAATGTTAAATTAACCTTTAATAATAAAATATTATCAATTAATGGAGAGAATAAAATTATATCTATATCAGTAGAAAAAACGGATTCAAAAGAAAAAATAGATATTCCTGCTGAGGGAATATTTATTTATATTGGTTATACACCTAATACGGATTATCTAAAAGGACATATTGAATTGGATAAATTTAATTATGTTAAAACAAATGAAAATCTTGAAACAAATATAAAAGGTGTTTTTGCAGCAGGAGATGTTTGCAAAAAAACATTAAGACAGGTAGCTACTGCAGTAGGAGATGGAGCAATAGCTGCTTTTACGGCAACAAAATATTTAGAAAACATAGGAGGATAAAATGGCTAAAGTAATGGTATATTCAACACAAACTTGTCCATGGTGTACAAGAGTAAAGGATTATCTTAATTCAAAAAATGTTGTTTTTGAGCATATTGATGTATCCGAAGATAGAGAAAAAGCGGATGAAATGGTCAGAAAATCAGGTCAACAGGGTGTCCCAGTATTGGATATAGATGGCGAGATTATTGTTGGTTTTGATCAAGCAAAAATTGATAAACTATTAGGATTATAAGATGAAAAAAATATTAGCAGCACTATTTATTGTTATTTTACTTGTATCCTGCACACCTGAGGAAAATGGTGTCAGTCCCAAAGAGGATATTCAAACAGATGCAGCAATTGAAGACATTAAAATACAAATGATAGATTCAGAAGATGTATCAATCAATGATTTAAAGGGAAATATAGTTATTATTGATTTTTGGGCTTCATGGTGTGGTCCATGTACAAGGTCTATTCCATTTTATAATAGAATGAGTGAAAAATATGGAGAACAGGGACTTATAATAATAGGAATAAATGTTAATGAAAATGAAGCAACAATTAGAAAAGCAAAAACAAATTTTAATATTAATTACTTTCTTGCATTACCGGATGAGAAATTCAGTACACATTTTAAGGTACAGGGTATTCCGGCAATGTTTATATTTGACAGAGATGGTAAATTAATTGAAGAATTTGTTGGCTATTCACCTGAACTTGATAATAAAATAGAATCATTAATAATGGATAATATATAATATAATCCCTCTTTACAGGGGGATTTTTCCGAAAAGGATTGGAGATAATATGGATTTCAGGGAAATAAAAACACAACAAATAAAAGAAAACACTTTTAAATTAATTGCTGATGATTGGGCATTAATTTCTGCGGGTAAAGAGAATGATTTTAATATGATGACGGCAAGCTGGGGAACATTTGGGGAATTATGGCATAGAAAGATTGCTATTGTTTTTATAAGACCACAGAGATATACATATGAATTTATTGAAAAAAGCGATATTTTTAGTATAAATTTCTTTAATAAAGAGAAAAAGAATGCCTTAAAAAAAATGGGCAGTGTGTCAGGGCGGGATTTTGATAAAATGCATTATAATGAATTAACACCAATTATTAAACATAATACAGTGTTTTTTGAAGAATCAAAACTTGTAATTATATGTAAAAAAATATATTATGATGATTTGAATAGTAAACATTTTTTGGATAAAACCATTGAGAAAAATTATCCCAAACAGGATTATCACAGATTTTATATTGGCGAAATAGAAAAGGCTTTAATAAAGGGATAGACACTATTTAATATTATATTTTTTTATTTTTTCTCTCAAGGTTTTCCTATCAATTTCAAGTATTTCGGCAGCTTTTGTTTTATTCCCCCTTGTGCTATCAATAATATTTTTAATATGTTCTGCTTCAACATCAGATAGTGATTTATTAATTCCAAAACCCCTATCTATTGCTGAAAAACGCATAATGGAGGGCAAATCCGAAACATTAATTTGTTTGTTTTCATTCATTACAATAAGACGCTGCACAATGTTTTCTAATTCCCTAACATTTCCGGGCCATGAATAATTTTTAAGAACCTTAAGAGATTCTGTTGAAAAAACAGGAATTTGTTTTCCCATTTCTTCTGCATATTTTTCAGTAAAATAATTTATAAGAAGCAGTATATCATCCTCTCTTTCTCTAAGAGGAGGCAATTCAACATTAATCACATTAAGACGAAAAAATAGATCTTCTCTAAAAGAACCATTTTTTATTAGTGTTTCAATCTTTTTATTAGAAGCAGCAATTATTCTTACATTAATATGCTGTGGTTTTCTTGCTCCTATCATATAAACAAGTTTGTCCTGTAAAACCCTTAATAGTTTTGCCTGCATTGAAAAAGACATTTCAGTAATTTCGTCCAAAAAAATGGTTCCGCTTTCTGCGGTTTGAAAAAACCCAGCTCTTGTGTCATTTGCCCCTGTAAAAGAACCTTTAATATAACCAAATAATTCGCTTTCAAGAAGGTTTTCTGGTATTCCGCTGCAATTGATCGGAACAAATCTATAAGATGCACTTTTAGAATTATAATGAATTGCTCTTGCTACCATTTCTTTTCCTGTACCACTTTCCCCTAAAACAAGCACCGTTGCCGTTGTAGTAGATGCTTTTCTTATACGATTATAGACCTTTCTCATTGATGTGGATGTTCCAACAATGTCTTTGAACATAAAATCTTTATCTTTTTCTACGCATTTTATTTGTTTCAATTTGGCATCAGCAAAGACCTTTTTAACGGCGGAAAATAATTCTTCATCAGTAAATGGTTTTGTAATATATTCCTTTGCACCTATTTTAACTGCCTCAACAGCTCCATTGATTGAAGGGTAACCCGTTATCATTATAACATCTGTTTCGGGGTAATTATTCTTGATATGTCGTGTAAAATCCAATCCATCAATTCCAGGCATTTTCATATCTGTAATTATTAGGTTAATCTTTGTTTTTTTCAGAAAATCAATTGCTTTTTGTGCACTATTAGTCGTAAAAACGGTATATTTTTTTGATTTAAGATTTCTGGATATTAATTCAAGGGTATCGTCATTATCATCAACAACAAGAATAATATGGTCATTTTTTGTTTTCATTCTTTCCATTCTCCTGATTTATTGGCAATTTAACTATAAATTCTGTTCCTCTATTGATTTTACTTTTAAATTGAATCGTTCCACCATGGGCTGTAATGATACCATGAACAACGGGTAGCCCTAATCCAGTTCCATGTAGAGCATCCTTTGTAGTAAAGAAAGGCAGAAAAATTTTTTCTTTAATATTATCGGGAATTCCGCTACCGGAATCTTTTATTCTAATAGAAACCATTTTGTTATTAGTATCTGTTTTAATATGAATTACTCCACCATTGTCCATTGATTGAATTGCATTAATAATCAAATTTACCATAATCTGATATAATTGAGAAGCATCAGCAATGATTTCGGGGATTGATGGTGATAAATCCTGTCTTATAATTACTTTTGAATCTGAAATTCTTTTTTCAAGAAAATTGATACTCTCCTTAATAATACTATTAATATTTAAAGAGTTTTTATTTGGTGGCATTTGTCTTGCAAACAACATTAATTTCTTAATTATTTCTCTTGCATGCAAAGATCCTTTAATTATCTTTTCAAAATCCTTCATTGTTTGCTTATCCAAAGTATTATTTTGTTTGATTAATTGTGCATAGCCCAAAATACTTCCTAGCGGTTCATTTAATTCATGGGCAACCCCAGCAGCCAGCTGACCAATCGTAGCAAGCCTATCGGCGTGTCTTAATTGATTTTCAAGTTGATATTTTTCTTCTTGTGTTCTTTCTTTTTCAATAACTATCACAATTTGTGAAACAATTGATTTAAGCAATGATTTTTCTTCATCTAAAAAAAAGACAAGATTTTTTTCTTTTTCGGGACATTTGTAATAAATTGTTATTGAACCTCTATTTCTACCATTTTCTAAAATTGTTTCTTTAATAAAGTTGTTGGATGAAGAAAAGTTCTCTGATAAATATTTTTTATAATCAATCTCTACCAAAATATTCACATATTCAGGATATTGAAATGAAAGTGGAATGGCTTTTATAAATTCTGGGATCATTGCATCTCTATTATAATGCTCTCTTTCCATTAAATGCGAAATGCTGTGTAAACAGGATAATTCTTTAATTCTTTCACACAAAGCATTTTGAGCTCTTCTGTTTGCAATTGTAATACCAATAGTAGGAACAATGCTTTCATAAAATGTAATTTCATCTTTTGAAAAATAATTTTCATTAGGATGTCTTAAAATAATTATACCATAACTATTATCATCAATTTCATAATTAAGACCAAGTACAGAATTATATTCGGAAGATAAGTTTATTGTAACAGTTCTTTCGTTTTTAGTAAAATTACATACGGCATTTGTGCTATTTGTAAAGAAATTATTATTACAGGAAATACAATCACCTTTTATATTCTTTTGGTCTCCTAATAAGGCAATACAAAAATCATAAATTTCATTATTTAAATTATTAAATAATTCATTTTTTGTTGTATAGAAATTAAGAGATTCATTTATATTATGCATTGATTTCCAATAATAATTAATAACTTTACCTACTGTTATAATTTCTATTAATGGACACCCTGTTAAGTTATGTAGTTCTTTTGAAATAATTTGAAGATATTCAGGAAGAGGCATTCCTGTATTAGCATAATAAAGAAGATTCTTAGATAACTTATAATATTCCTGTGTTAATAAAATTATTTTATTTATTTCCATACTTTAGTATAATAACAAAGGATTTAAAATTTTCAATAGTTTTGAATCTTTTTTCTCATATTCTTGCTATTATGTCAAAGACTGCTCTTGTTAGTTAAAATAGGTGGAGATTTTTGCCCCAGCGGAGAGTTTCTCCCCAACTACTTAAAAAGATATAAAAAAAGGAATGTTGCATAACTCACATAAAAATAGACACTTACAGAAAACAATTGTAAAAAAAACATTTGGCATACATATTGCGATATAGAGATGCAACAATAAACAAAGGAGTTCAAATGAACACAATAAAACAGATTGATATCCAAAAAACAAAAAAATCTTTTAATCTTGAGGGTTTATGTGCCACATGTATACATTCAGAAGATTGTATATTTTGTGATTCACAGGAAGTAGTACATCAATGTGAAGAATTTGATTCATATACAGAAGAGAAAAAGGTAGATAAAATGGTGAAATCAGAAGAAGTAAAGGAAGAAGCGTTTATAGGATTATGTTCAAATTGCGCCAATGTTAAAGAATGTACGTTTAATAAACCAAAAAGTGGTGTTTGGCATTGTGAAGAGTATAGATAAGGAAGCAACAAAAAGGAGCAAGAAAAATGACAAATAAGAAGAAAAGGTCAGTTTATCAAAATGTAGAAATGCAATTTAATAAAGTTGCAGATCTTGTTAATCTAGATTCAAACATAAGAACAATATTATCAAAAACAACAAATGAAATTACTGTTAATTTCCCAGTCAAAATGGATAATGGACAAGTAAAGGTTTTTAAAGGATACAGAATACAACATAACAATGTGCTTGGACCATATAAAGGCGGATTAAGGTTTCACCCGGATGTAAACACGGATGAAATTAGAGCATTGGCAACATGGATGACATGGAAATCAGCAATTGCAGATATTCCTTATGGAGGAGCAAAGGGTGGCATTCAAATAGATCCCACCGAATATTCAAAAGGCGAACTTGAAAGAATATCAAGACGATTTGTATATGCTTTGGGTAGTAATATTGGACCGGAATATGACATTCCAGCACCAGATGTAAATACAAATGCTCAAATAATGGCATGGATGCTTGATACATATCTTTCCACTCTTCCACCTCAGGAAAGACAAAGATCTGTACATGTAATAACAGGAAAGCCTGTTGAAAGCGGTGGAAGTTTAGGAAGAAATAAGGCAACAGGACAAGGCGTTGTTTACTGTATAGAGCAATGGGCAAGAGACAATAAGTTTGATTTATCAAAAGGCACATATATGGTACAAGGATTTGGAAATGTTGGTTCTTGGGCAGCCAAATTAATGAAAAAACATGGAAGTACACTTATTGCGGTTGAAGATGCAACAGGAGCAATTTACAATAAAAAAGGTATAGATGCAGACGACCTTGCAGCATATGTTATGGAAACAGGCGGAGTTAAAGGATTTAAAGATACTGAAGTTATATCGCATAATGATTTTTTAAAGATAAAAGCAGACATTTTTATCCCAGCTGCATTAGAAAATCAGATAACAGCAGAAACAGCAGATTGGATTAATGTGAAACTTGTTGCTGAAGGAGCCAATGGACCAACAGACCCGGAAGGTGATGTTATTTTAAAAAATAGAGGTATAGATATTATTCCTGATATTCTTTGCAATAGCGGTGGAGTAATTGTTAGTTACTTTGAATGGCTTCAGAATAAGAGAAGTGAATTTTGGACATTAGATGAAGTAGATAGCAAGCTTCTTAGAATTATTACAGGTGGATATAATAGAGTAAGAGATGCAGCAAAAGAATATGATGTGGACTGGAGAAGTGCAGCTTATATAGTTGCTTTAAAGCGTTTGGATGTAGTATACAAAGAAAGAGGAATATTCCCTTAATAATTAATGACTTCTGGGCAGAAGGTTTTTCTGCCCTTTGAATTAGGAGGCATAAATGACGAGTAATAAAAAAACAGGAGTTTATGAAAATTTTAAGGTAAATTTTGAAAATGCATCAACCAATATTAAGTTTAATCATTCATTTGATAAAATCATTAAAGTCCCATCAAATGAAATTGAAATAAATTTTCCTGTTAAAAGAGACAATGGAAAAATTGAAATATTTAAAGGATATAGAGTTCAACACAATAATATGATGGGTCCCTATTATGGTGGAGTTAGATTTCATCCCTCTGTTTCTTTGGATGAAATTAGAACTCTTGCAATGTGGATGACATTAAAAACAGCATTGTTGAATATTCCATTAAGTGGATCTGCAGGTGGAGTTAAATTTAATCCACAAGAATATTCAGATGATGAAATTGAACGAATTTCAAGAAGATTTATATACAATCTTGGCACCAATATTGGCTCGGATTATGATATTATTGGACCCGACATTAATACCAATTCTCAGATAATGGCTTGGATGCTTGACACATTACTGTTTTCTGTAAAACCACAAATGAGAAATAGTCAAAGACATGGAGTTACAGGGAAACCAGTAGAATTGGGTGGCACGCTTGGTAGAGAAGAAGCAATTGGAATGGGTTTAAAATTTATGATTGAAAGATGGGCAGAAGTAAATGCCTTTGATATAGAAAACTGCAAAGTGTCAATACAAGGATTTTCAAATACTGGTTTTTGGATAAGTAAAATGCTTACAAAAATGGGAGCAAGAATTATTGCAATTGAATCCTTTACAGGAGCAATAAGTAATGAAAAAGGAATTGATGTATATGCTCTTATGAATCATATAAGAGAAAGAAAATCCATGAAAGATTTTGCAGGAGGACAATTTTGTGATCATAAATCATTTATGAGCAAAGAAACAGATATTTTTATTCCAGCAGCACTTGAAAACCAAATCAATAAAACAACGGCTAACATAATAAAAGCAAAATTGATTATTGAGGGAGCAAATGGAGCAACAACTCCTGAAGCAGACAAGATTCTTACAGATAAAGGAATAGATCTAATTCCATGTTTGATAAGCAATAGCGGTGGAGTAATAATAAGTTATTTTGAATGGCTTCAGAATAAGAGAAGCGAATATTGGTCATATGATAAAGTAATAGAAAAACTAAAAATTAAAATAACGAGTGCATATATAAAATTGGAAGAAAATTCCAAATTGAATAAATGTTCATTAAGAACATCAGCATTTATTGTAGCACTAAACAGATTACAAAAAATTTATGAAGAAAGAGGAATCTTTCCTTAAAAAATTCCCAAATCCCGTTCATGAAAAACCCGTTCTGCAGCTTTTCTGCAGGCGGGTTTTTCTTTAGTAAATAAATATATTTATTTTTGTTTTCTTAAAAATTCATCAATTGATTTTGCGGCTTCTTTTCCTGCACCCATTGCAGAAATAACAGTAGCTGCACCGGTTACAATATCACCGCCACTCCACACCTTATCTTTTTCGGTTTTACCGGTTTTATCATTTGCAATAATATAACCCCATTTATTGAGTGGCAAATCCGGTGTTGAATCAAGAATAATAGGATTAGGTCCTGCACCAATTGCAATAATTGCCATATCAAAATCAAAAACTATATTTGAACCCTCAATGGGGATTGGTCTTTTTCTTCCTGATTGATCAGGTTCACCAAGACGCATACGAATACATTCAATTCCTGTAATAAAACCCTTATCATTGCCAATGTATTTTATCGGATTTGTAAGAAACTCAAATTTAACACCTTCCTCAACAGCATGATGAATTTCTTCATTTCTTGCCGGCATTTCCTTTTCACTTCTTCTATAAATAACAACGGATTCATCTGCACCCATTCTTAATGCGGTTCTTGCACAGTCCATTGTCACATTTCCTCCGCCCATAACAGCAACCCTTTGGGCTCTTGGTGCAGGGGTATCATAATCGGGGAATTTATATGCCTGCATAAGATTAATCCGTGTTAAATATTCATTTGCACTAAATACATTATTAAGATTTTCTCCCTCAATATTCATAAAAACAGGAAGTCCGGCTCCAACTGCAATAAATATAGCATCAAAGCCCATTTTATTTAGAAGTTCATCAACAGTATAAAGCTTACCAATAATGCTATTTAATACGATTTTAACACCAAGGTTTTTAAGATAATTTATTTCACTTGTTACAATGTTCTGTGGTAATCTGAAATCGGGAATTCCATAGGTTAATACACCTCCCGGTTCATGTAATGCTTCAAAAATTGTAACACCATGTCCAAGTTGAACAAGATCGGCTGCAACAGTTAGCCCTGCAGGACCGGATCCAACAATGGCAATCTTTTTATTTGTGGGTTTTTTCTTTGGAGGGATTTCAACTGCATTTGTATTTCTTTCAAAATCAGCAACAAACCTTTCCAATCGACCAATAGCAACAGGTTCATCGTAAAGACCCAATATGCATTTTGCTTCACATTGAGTTTCCTGTGGGCAAACCCTTCCGGTAATAGCAGGGAGTGCATTGGTTTCTTTGATTTTTCTTGCTGCTTCAACAAATTTTTCTTCATGTACCAATCTGATAAATTCCGGAATATCAATAGTAACAGGACAACCTTCTATGCATTTTGGATTACTGCATTGCATACATCTGCTTGCTTCAATTTTTGCTAATTCGGAAGAATATCCATATGGAACTTCATTAAAATTAAAAACTCTTAATTTTGGGTCCTGCTCAATCATATCTTGTCTGGGAATTTTAATTCTTATTATTTTCTCATCCCTTTTTGTTAGTCCATGCCATTTACAACCATATTTTGTGCAAATATAAAAAGGAATCAATTTAGAAAAAGCTGATACAATAAATTCGGCTACTTCAGGTGTTTTACAATCATCACATGGATGATCTTTTATTAATAAACTATTTTTACAATGCGGACAAATTACATCATCAAGAAGATCCCCTTCTTTTAATGGAAGATCCGATTCAGTTTCAAAAATATTTAAATATGGACTTAATTTCAAATATCCGCTCTTTTCTTTATACACAATATTGATAAAGATATATTTATCTTCTTTCTTTTCAACATTTAGTGATTTTTTACAATGTGGACAGTACAGATGCAGATATGAACCGTACTTAATATATTTTGGCTCTATTTGATTAAACATAAAAGATGTCTCCTATTTTATAGATTTAAAGAGGGATATTCTTTCATCTTCCAAATAAGTTGTCTGTCTTTTCAGTAGAAGAGAAAAATCAACCTTATGACCATCAAATTGAGGACCATGTACACAGGCGAATTTTGTTTTTCCATCAATGGATACACGACAGGCACCGCACATACCGGTTCCATCAACCATAATGGGATTTAAACTTACCATTGTTTTCATACCAAAGGTTTTAGTTATTTTGCAGCATGCTTCCATCATAACAACGGGACCAATTGCAATAACCATTTCATAATTTGCTGTGTTTTCTTCTAATTCTTTTTGCAGCATTTGTGTAACAAATCCATGATGACCTTCGGTTCCATCATCTGTACAAACAAAAGTTTTTTCGGAAAAATCTTCCATTTCCTGTTTCATAATAAGATATGATTTTGTTTTTGCACCAACAATACTGATAATTTTATTCCCTGCATTTTGGTATCCCTTGGCAATATGATGAAGGACAGCGATTCCTGTTCCTCCGCCCACTGCAAGAATTTTTTTATCATATTTTTTAATATCAACAGGTGTTCCAAGAGGTCCGACTAAATCTTTAATAAAAGCACCTTTTTCAAGGGATGCAAGAAGGGCTGTTGTTTTGCCAATAATCTGAAAAACCAGAGTAATTGTACCTGCAACTTCATCATTGTCTGCAATGGTAAGTGGAATTCTTTCTCCAGTATCATTAACTCTGACAATTACAAATTCTCCCGGTTTACATTTTTTTGCAATTTCAGTTGCCTCTATACGAATATTAATAATTGTATTTCTGGCATATGATTTTTTATTTAATATTTCATACATAATATCACCACTCATTACTGTCATCTAAGACAATTGTGTTTTCATCTTTATTACTAATTCCATGCCATTTACATCCAGGTTTTGTACAAAAAAAGAAATCAACAAGTTTTGAACTTGTTGTTACAAAAATATGAGCAATATTACTTTCACAATCGGGGCACTTTTCATCTTTAATTAATGTATGTTTACAATGAGGACATAGAATATTCTTAATGCCGGCATCTGCATCAGGAAGGTGAATTGTAGATTTATGATTATAAACATTCAGATATGGACTTAAATGCAATATTCCCTTTTCATCATTTGTGTTTATTATCTCAGCTTCCAAAAAATTATCTTTATTCAATGTATGCTTGCAATGAGGACAATATGTGTAAAGAAATGTCCCATGTTTAAGAACTTCTTTCTTTTCCTTGCGAACAATATTTTTCTTTTCCAACATTTCTTCTAATTCTTTAAAGCGGGTTTTATCATAATCCGTTACATTGTTTAATGCACTACTTTCATAAAACAGTTTAAGTGCAACATCAATTTTGTTAAATTCAATCATATGATTAACGCAGCTTTCTTTTGAGCAAAACTTCACTTTCCCACCCTCATTTAATGTAAGTTCAACCATATTACTATTACATTCTTCACATTTTAAATCAGATACTAAGGAAGAATTACAGGAAGGACATAAAAACTCGGCACATTTTTTTGGAGGTATATCAATGTCGGAATCATATTTATGACTTTCATAAACAGCACTAAGCCATATATTTCCCAAATTAGAATCTGTTTTTATTTTCATTTTGATACTTGGCTTTTCATCTATTATATGATCATTATCCATAAGAGATGCATAGCATTTAGGACATTTCAATTTTAGGTATATCAAACGGACCTCCTTTTTTTGAAAATACTATAATATATATTTATAAATGTCAAGATAATTATCTATAAAGAAGTTAAAAAATAAAAAAATTGTTATATTAAGAAGAGTAGAAATTCTTAAAGCGGTATTGTAAAGAAAATAATAAAGAGGTATACTACAATGTTAAGCAAAAAATATGATTTATTTAATATTAAGTATTTTAATGTCAGTTATAATAGTAAATATGCTGAAATATTATCAGCATAAGTTTACAGCATCAATACTAATAGTATTTATGGCGAATTATTTAACTGCAGCATTTTTAAGTTATTTATTGCATCCCTTTTCTTTTAAAACCCTTCATATATTTGATTATGTTTCTGGTATTATTATAGGAACGCTATTTCTTATCAATTTCCTTGTATTGCAGAAAAACATAAGAGAGAATGGAATGTCACTAAGTATAGCAATTATGAGAGTTTCTTTAATAATTCCAATTATTGCCTCTTATTTTATTTTTAAAGAATTAATTTTTTTACATAATAAAATTGGTATTCTTTTAATTATTGCAACATTTGCATTTTTGGGAAAAATGAAAAAAAAAACAGGCTTTCTTTTTCTTATTGTTCTATTTTTCCTTACGGGAATTTCCGATTTCGGGATGAAAATTTATGAATTTTACGGGAAAAATACAATTAATACATATCTTTTCTTTCTTTTTTCTTCTGCACTTATACTTAATATTATTATTGTGATTGTAAGACGAATAAAATTTGATAAAAATGCTTTTTATTTTGGATTGGTTCTTGGTGTTCCCAATTTATTAACAAGTTTCTTTTTTATGAAATCTTTGGTAAAGATTCCTGCGATTATTGCATATCCAATGCTTGGAGCAGGAATAACATTTATTTCCATCTTAACAGATAAATTTATTTGGCATTCAAAAATATCCCGAACTGAAATTATTTTTCTTACAGTACTTATTATTGGAATTATTCTTATTCATATAAGATAACCCTTGAAAAATTCATTAAGTTTGATAAAATACAAATATGAACAATCTGTTTTCAATCATTATAAATGATATAGTCCAAAACCATTTATTAATAATCAAGATTATTATTTCAATTCTACTTATACTTCTATCCTGGATTACAAAGCGAATTATTTTATCTGCAATAATGAGAAGAACAGAAGATGTATATAGAAGGTATTCAGCAAGAAAATCAATTAATAATACCATATCATTTATTACTATCTTTTTTCTATTCTGGCTATGGTTTGCAGGCATCAGATCAATGGCAACCTATTTGGGATTATTGTCTGCAGGTATAGCAATTGCTCTAAAGGATTTTATTATTAATCTTGCTGGTTGGTTTTTTATTATATGGAGAAAACCATTTGATGTAGGTGACAGGATTGAAATAGGAAATAGAAAGGGTGATATTATTGATATTAGGATATTTGAATTTTCAATGTTAGAAGTGGGAAGCCGAATTGATGCAGAACAAAGTACAGGAAGAGTCTTACATATTCCCAATGGTCAGATCCTTTCCAAGACATTAGCGAATTACAATAGAGAATTTAATTATATATGGAATGAGATCCCGATAATAATTACATTTGAAAGCAATTGGAACAAAACAAAAGCATTACTTTTAAATATAGGAAAAAAACATTCTTCACATTTGAATGAAAAAGCGAAAAAAAGCATTAAGGCAGCTTCAAAGAAATTTCTTATCTACTTTTCATCTCTTTCCCCAACTGTTTATACAAGCACAAAAGAATATGGAATTCTTTTAACATTAAGATATTTATGTGAACCAAAGAAAATACGCCTCTCGGAAAGCGAAATATGGGAAGAATTATTGAGAGAAATTAAAAAATCAGAGGATATAAATCTTGCTTATCCCACATATAGAATTACAGAAAAAGATAATAAATAAAGAAAACAACGAAACTTGTTAGTTTATAAAACAATATTGACAATTTGTAAATAAAGGTATAATATAATGGTTATGGTAAATAAAGAAGATAAGGATGTTCTGGAAATTCTGGAATTATGTAAATCATTGGATGAGAAATCACACATTATATATAATGGATTTTCATCATTTTTTAAAAATGAAAGATCGGCACCATTTTGGGAGGAGATGGCGGTTTATAAATTTGAGCATATTAAATCATGGAACACATTAATTGAATTATCGAAATTGAACATTATTCCACAAATATACGAAAACCCCAATGAAGTAAAAAAGAATCTAATAAACATAAGAAATCGAATAGATGAACTTCTACCAAAAGCTATTAATATTAATGAAGACAGAGCATTTATTATTGCATGCAGATTAGAATTTTATTTGATTCATCCTGCACTGGAATCATTAATGGATTATATTAAGAACATTCCGTTTGAAGGGCTTGCAATGCTAAGCTATGAAAAACACATTGATGATTTTTTTAGGGGTGTTGAATCATTTTCACATTATTCTCCGGAATTACAATTATTATCAGAGGTTATAAAGGTATTATGGCAGAAAAACAAGCATTTGGCAAAACAGAGCAGTATTGATACCTTAACAGGAATATTCAACAGAAGGGGATTTGTTAATGCAATTACTCCATTAACAATGTCAGCAATGGCAAGAAGGCAAAAAACCGGAATAATGATGCTTGATGTTGATAATTTTAAGAATATAAATGATTTATTTGGACATGGCTATGGAGATAAAGTTCTGATGTTTATAGGTGATATTATAAGAAAATCTATTCGTACATTTGATGTGGTAGCCCGTTATGGAGGAGATGAATTTGTTGTTTTTATTTCTCCCTGTGAACAAGAGCTAATTTATGATATGGCTGACAATATTAGACAAACAATTAATTCATCAAGTGAAAAAGGAAGAAAGGTTACAATAAGTATTGGAGTAGAGTGTAGAAAAGTAGAAGATAAGCCGCGCATTCATATAGATGATTCCATAAAGGTTGCAGATAAATATCTTTATATTGCCAAAAACAATGGTAAAAATAAGGTTATTTCAATCAATCATTTACCAAAATAAAATATTATTACCCAATGTATAATAAACTGCCTGTCAAAAAACTACTTTATGTTAATATTTATAGAATGAAAAGCTATATAAAAATTTTTGTATTACTGTTTATGGTATTTTTTTTATTGATTTCCTGTAATAAAGCAAATGTGGAAGTGCAGGAAATTACAAAAAGTGATGATTACATTAAATTAGCAAAATGGATAACAGGAACATATAGTAATAATATAAATGAAATTGATTTAACAATGTATCCAATATGGCAAAATAGGAGTGATGGATTCTGGATATACATGGAACAATCATTTTCTAAAAATAAAAAAGCAATTATTCAGCGCATATATCAATTATTGGAATTAAAAGATGGTCTTTATGAAGTTATTGTATATGAATTACCTTTTGAAAGTAGATTTACAGAATGTTGGAAAAACGAAAAACCATTAGAAACATTGAACCCCGTTTCATTAATACACAAAACAGATTGTACTATTATTATTAAAAGGAAATGTCAATTAATATTTGAAGGCAGGACAATTGGAAATGATTGCAATGACGAAAAGGATATTAATGAAATAATTATTACAAAAAAATCAATAAAAATACTTATTCAAGAATCGATAAATGGAGAAAGCCCAAAATTCTTAGTATTTAAAAAAGGAAAAAATAAATGAAGAATCGACTTATTGCAATTGTTGATGATGAAAATGATATTAGAGAATTATTAACTGTAAACCTAAAAAAGAATGGGTTTGATTCCGTTGAATTTGAGAACAGTAATGGTTTTTATGAATATCTAGAAAATAGGGAAGTATCATTGATAATTTTGGATTTAATGCTTCCCAATGAAGATGGATTTGATATTTGCAAAAATCTTAAAAATAATAAATACACAAAAAACATTCCCATAATCATGCTTACTGCAAAAAGTGATGAAACAGATAAAATTATTGGACTTGAACTGGGAGCCGATGATTATATTACAAAGCCATTTTCTCCAAAAGAATTGATTGCTAGGGTTAAGTCAGTACTAAGAAGGGTGGATAACAATAAAGAAGAAGAAAGAATAATTAAAATTGGAAATGATATTATTATTAATACAGAAATGCATGAGGTTTGTTTAAAAAATGAGAAAATTGAATTAACAGCAACAGAATATAATATTTTATTAATACTATCAAAGCGCAAGGGCTGGGTTTTTTCAAGAAAACAAATACTTGACATACTATGGGGAAATGAAAAATATGTAACCGAAAGAACAGTAGATGTTCACATAAAACATTTAAGAGAAAAACTTAAAAAAGCAGGGGAATATATTAAAAATGTACATAGCGTAGGATATAAGATATCAGAATGAAAAATTCAATATTTTTTCGGTTATTTATGTTTTTCCTGATTATTATTTGTATATTTTCAGCTATTGTTTTTCTATTTTCATATAATTATGTTAAGAATCAATTCATAATTAATATTAAACATGAGCTTGAAAATATTTCTATTTTACTACAAACACAAATTAATAATTATTCCTTTATTGATTTGCCTGATAAAGATAAATTCATCAAAGAAACAGGAGAAAATATCAATAGAAGAATAACAATTATTAATATTAATGGAAAGGTTATTGCAGATTCTGATGAAGATCCCAAATTAATGGAAAATCATTCCAATAGACCCGAATTTCAACAAGCATTGAAATATGGAATAGGAACATCAAAGCGGTTTTCGGAAACATTGAATATTGAAATGCTATACATAGCAGTTCCATACGGAGAAAAGGATGCTATAAAAGGAATAATAAGAACATCCTTACCAGCAGAGGAAATTACATTATTATACAAAAATATTATTATAAAAATTGTAATAATTAATATAATTCTTATTTTATTATCATTAATAATTACCGCATTTTTTACAAGATCTTTTGCTAAACCCATAAAGGCATTAATAAAGGCATCCTATGCTGTGTCGGAAGGAAATTTTGAAATAAGTGTTTTCCCTGAATCAAATTCTGAAATCAATGAATTATCATTGGGTTTTAATAATATGGTTAAAAAAATCAATAATCTTTTTAATGAAAAATTAAAGCAAAAAGAATTACAGAAAAAGATTCTTTCTTCTATTGAAGATGCTGTAATGCTTATAAATAAAGATGATGAAGTTATTATGAGTAACAAGAAGTGTAAAGAAATATTTGGATATGAAGAAGATGGGTTTAAATACTTTAAAAAAGTAAAAAACCATGATATATTACAGATAATTAATAATATAAAACAAAATAAAGATAATTACAAAAAAGAAATTATATTTGATAAAGGTTATTATCATATTAAAGGTGTCTATATAAAAAGCACACAAGAGATTATAATAATGCTTTATGATATTAGCAAAATTAAAGATATTGACAATATAAAAAAAGAATTGGTTCAAAATGTATCACATGAATTACGAACGCCATTAACGGCAATTAAGGGATTTTTAGAAACAATAGAGGATGAACAATCAGCAGAGAACAAAAGATATGTACATATTATGCAAAAGCATACACAGAGATTAATTAGAATTGTTAAAGATTTATCAATTCTCTCATCCATTGAAGAAAGACATAGTGAGAATCAAATAAAGGAAATTGATTTGATTGAATTTATTCAAAACGAAATTGCAATATTTAAAAATATTAATCAGCAAAAAGAAGTAGAATTGTTATTTAAACCATCAGTTAATAAAATGATTATTGATACAGATCCTTTCAAATTAGAACAAATTATTATAAATTTAGTAGAAAATGCTATTAAATACACAAAACAGGGAAAGGTAGAGATAAAAGTGGAAAAAATCAATAATGTTGTTGAGATATCAATTATTGATACAGGAATAGGAATACCAGAAGATAAGATTGAATATATTTTCAACAGGTTTTATGTTGTTGATAGATCAAGGTCAAGAGAAAGCGGAGGAACTGGATTAGGTCTATCTATAGTGAAAAGACTTATAATTCTTATAAATGGGGAAATTAGAGTAAAATCAACATTGGGGGAAGGAAGCGTTTTTACAGTAAGGCTTCCATTGAAATAATTATAGATTATTTGGGTTTTAATTTTTTAACATTTTATTAACATTTTCTTCACACCAAATTAACCAATCTTTTGTATATTTACCATATATAATTATTACAATGGAGGTTTGTAGATGAAAAGTCGTAATTTTTTCTTAATGATTTTACTTTTTGTTACCGTATTTTCCTCATTAAGTTCAATGGAAACAAAAATATCCATGGAACTCTGGAATAGAAGTACAACGGAGCTTGATGGAAATACAATAGAACAAAATGAGTTTGCCCTAAAAAGAGGATATCTCAGGTTGGAACCACAGTTCACAGACAATATAAAAGGAAGATTCAATATTGATCTGTTCTCAGATGAGGATGGATTAGACGGGGCAGGATTGAAATTGAAATATGCCTATATTGATTTCAATAAGATCTTAATTCCCGAAGCAAAATTTACATTTGGATTAATGAAAAATTATTTTGCAACAATTTATGACTGGGATTATACAACAATACAAAAAGCATTGGAAGACAAAGAAAAGGTTATTGCATCAACAGATTATGGCATGGGAATATATGGATACATCCCTAATGGTTTTGGAGAATATTCAGTACAAATAATTAATGGAGAGGGATACAAAAAAACAGGTGGAGATATAGATATTAATCCGGCATTTATTGGAAATATAAGAATTATTCCATTTGTTGGCTTTACTCTAGGTGGTTCTGCATATTATTCAAAAAAGGGCTTGCTTAACAAGGATGAATTGTTGGATACTACCCTGAGTGATACAACAACACTTTCCTATGCAGTTGTTACAAAGGTAGCATTTGGACCGTTTTATATATGGGGTGAATATTTATCAAAGAATATTGATGGAGATAATGCAATGGGTTATATGGTAATGCCGGTTATCAAATTGGGTAAAATTATTCCGATTGATATTGATATTATTGGAAGATATGATTCATGGGATAAAAATACTGAAGCAACAAGTATTGATGATTCTCATAAAAGAATCACAGTAGGATTCAATCTTAATATTTTAAGAGATGCCAAGAATGCTCCTTTGCTATTGTTACAGACAAATTGGGAGAGAACAATGTATGAAGATATAACTCAAGACCCCAAAGATCTTATTATGGTCCAGTTGAGATGGAAATTCTCACACAAAATTAATTAATAAAAGGAGAAAAAAATGAAAAAAATACTAATTATACTTCTATCATTCATTTTAAGCATTGGACTTATTTTTTCAAAAGATATTTCGATTGCAGGATCAACAACAGTTTTTCCAATAGCTCAGATGACAGCGGAAATGTATATGGATATTAACCTTGATATTAATATATCAGTTAGAGGTGGAGGGTCAGGAGTAGGAATCGCTGCACTTATGAATGGACAAACAGATATAGCTAATGCATCAAGACCTATAAAAACAAAAGAATTAAAAATCGCAAGAGAAAATGGAGTTGATCCATTTGAAACTATTGTTGCAATGGATGGTATAGCAATTATAGTAAATCCTTCTAATAAACTTCCTAATTTAACATTTGAACAATTAAAAAACATCTATAATGGAAAAACTATCAATTGGAAAGAACTTGGTGAAAAAAGTGCTCCAATTGTAATTATTTCAAGGGATTATTCTTCCGGAACATTTGAGGTTTTCAAAAAGCTTGTTCTTGGTGGAGACAAAGTAAGAGATGATGCTCTTCTTTTGGCATCAAACAAAGCAGTAGTGACAACAGTAGCAGAAACACCCGGAGCAATTGGATATATTGGTTTTGGATTTCTCTCAGACAAAGTAAAAGCAGTATCAATAAACGATGTTATGCCTTTAGCCGAAACAGTAAACAATGGAACATATAAACTTGCAAGAGCCCTTTATATGTATACAAATGGAAAACCAAAAAGTGAAATAAAGGATTATCTTGATTATATTCTTTCAGAACAAGGACAACAGATTGTTGAAAAGGTTGGCTATATTTCTTTACAGTAAAGATTCATCCGGGGAGCAAGGCTCCCCGGAAAAAAACAATAAGGAAATAACATGAAAGATAAAATATTTAAATATGTAACAATGTTAGCAGCAATTTTATCTGTTGTTTTTCTCTTTGGGATTATATTCAGTATATTTACAGAGGGTTTTTCTGTTTTCAAAGAATATGGAGTTCTTAATTTTCTCTTTGGAACAAGCTGGCATCCAACACATGAGCCAGCAGAGATGGGTATATTGGGACTTATTGTTAGTTCTATTGTTGTTACAATTGGAGCATTAATTATTGCTTTACCCTTGGGCATTGGCTCTGCAATATATCTATCTGAAATTGCTAGTCCCGGAGTTAGAGAAGTGGTGAAGCCGTTTATTGAACTATTAGCAAGTATTCCATCTGTAATATATGGATTATTTGGAATGGCTTTTCTTGCTCCATTTATTAGAAAAACATTTAATCTGCCAATAGGGTTAAATGCTTTTTCGGCTTCAATAGTTTTGGGAATAATGGTAATTCCCATTATTTCTAGTATTTCAGAGGATGCTTTTTCATCTGTTTCCAAACACCTAAAAGAGGCATCATATGCACTTGGGGCAAATAGAATTGAAACAATATTTAGGGTAATTCTTCCAGCAGCAAAATCAGGAGTTCTTGCAGGTGTTCTTTTGGGTTTTGGCAGAGCAATAGGAGAAACAATGGTTGTTTTGATGGTTGCTGGTGGTTCAACTGCGATGTTTAAGAATATTTTTCAACCAGTAAGACCAATGACATATGCAATTGCCGCAGAAATGGGAGAGTCGGTTATTGGAAGTATGCATTATAGTGCTCTTTTTGGAATTGCAATGATTTTATTTGCTATCACCTTTATTTCAAATTTACTTATGCAAATAATTATAAATAAAGGAAAAGGCAAATGAGAAGTAGAGAGATAAAGGAAATTTTAGGAATTAATATATTGCGCTTAACAATAATTATTAGCATTGCATTTTTGCTATTATTCTTATTATTAATATTTATAAAAGGATTTGGTGTTCTTTCAATATCTTTTCTATTGAAATCTCCTAAAAATGGAATGACAGAAGGGGGTATTTTCCCAGCAATAATAGGAACTCTTTATCTGACAGTTTTATCTATTGTAATTGCTTTTCCATTAGGGGTTCTTTCTGCAATTTTTCTTGTTGAATTTGGTAAACCAAAAGGGCTTATTAATGTAATAAGAATAGCAATTAACACATTGGCAGGAGTTCCATCAATTGTTTATGGATTATTTGGATTGGCTATTTTTGTATCTCTATTTGGTTTTAATATATCAATATTATCAGGAGCATTAACATTATCAATTCTAATTTTACCAATAATTATTAATTCATCCGAAGAAGCGATTAAGCAGGTACCCTTTAGTTTTAGAGAGGCTGCCTATGGTCTTGGAGCAAGCAAAAGACAAGTAATTCTTAAAATTGTTATACCTGCTGCATTACCAAATATCTTAACAGGAGCAATTTTGAGTGTGGGAAGAGCTGCTGGAGAAACAGCCCCAATCATGTTCACTGCTGCAACATTCTTCACAAGAAAATTACCAAAATCCTTAATGAATGAAGTAATGGCTATGCCATATCATATATATGCATTAATGACTGAGGGGTCTTTTCCCGAAAAGCATGTCCCAATTGCTTATGGAACAGCAATTGTATTATTAATGTTAGTGTTAGGAATTAATTTAATTGCAATAATCATAAGATCTAAAATGAGGAGAAATAAGAAATGGTAAACAATCTTTTAGGCACTGAAAATCTCAATCTATGGTTTGGCGAAGATCATATTCTTAAAGATATTTCAATAAATATTCCTGAAAAAAAGGTTAATGCTATAATTGGTCCTTCAGGTTGTGGTAAATCAACCCTACTTAGATGTTTTAATAGAATGAATGATTTATCGGGAGCAAGAATAAAAGGCGGGATTTTTTTGGGCGGAAAAGATATTTACAAAGAAAAAATAGATGTTTATGATTTAAGAATGAAGGTAGGAATGGTTTTTCAAAAGCCCAATCCTTTCCCCAAATCAATTTATGAAAATGTAGCATTTGGATTGAAAATAAAAGGCGTCAGAAATAAAAATCTAATAAATGAAAAAGTTGAACAAAGTTTGAGAAATGTTTGGTTATGGGATGAGGTAAAAGATCGTCTTCATAAGAATGCTTTTGATTTATCCGGTGGACAGCAGCAAAGAATGTGTATGGCAAGAGCTTTTGCAGTTGACCCGGAAATATTACTTTTGGATGAACCAACATCAGCACTTGATCCTAAATCAACAAATAAGATTGAAGAATTAATTGTTGAATTAAAGAAGAAAATTACTATACTAATTGTAACACATAATATTGCTCAGGCAGGAAGAATAAGTGACTTTACTACATTTCTATATTTGGGAAAGCTTATTGAATTTGGTAAAACAGAGGAAATGTTTACTGTGCCAAGAGATTCCAGAACAGAGCAGTATTTAACAGGAAAATTTGGATAACCGTAACGGCATAAAAAAAGGAGAATTTTATGAAAATTGTACATATTTCTGATTTGCATAAAACAAGCAGTTTCTTTATTAAAGAATGGGGAAATCTGCTTATAGATCAGGTGAATAAAATAAACCCTGAATTGTTGATAATTTCGGGAGATATTACAGATAATGGTTACTATTTTGAATATGAGGAAGTTGTGGAATATTTAAATGCATTTAAAATTGAGAACATGATAATTGTTCCAGGCAATCATGATGCGAGAAACGAGGGGTATTTAATATTTGAAAAATTTTTTAAAACCAGATATCCTCAATTTGAAAATAATGAAATAATAGTTTTGGGTCTTGATTCAAGTGAACCTGATTTAGATGATGGCCATATTGGGAGATCACATTATAAAGATATTGAAAATTCGTTTAAGGGGAAAAACAATAAAATCAAAGCAATAACATTGCATCATCATCTTATACCAATTCCTGGAACAGGCAGGGAAAGGCACATTCCTGTTGATAGTGGCGATATGCTGAAACTTATGGGGGAATTGGATGTAAATTTTGTATTTTCGGGGCATAAACATATGCCTTGGATATGGAATCTGAACAACACATATTTTATTAACTCAGGAACATCGGCAACAAGAAAATTAAAGGGAATGGGATATCCATCATATAATATAGTTAATATTAACAATGAAGATGCATCTCCTTATCTATTCAAAGTCAGAATAAATGAAATAAATCTTATTACGGAAGAAAGCAAAATGTCCCTTGAAACAATTATATCACCTGGAGATTAATATGTTGGAACAAAGAGTAGATGATTTGAAAAAAAACATAGTAGAAAACACTGCATTGGTAGAAAGAATGATAGATATTGCTATACAGGGAATTTTAGAAAACAATCGAGAATTGTTAAATAATGTATATGAAATGGAAAAAAAGGCAAATCAGTATGAAATAGAAATTGAAGATAAATGTATCAATATTATTGCTCAGTTTCAACCACTTGCAAAGGATTTAAGAACAATAATGACTATTCTTAAAATGGGCAATGATTTGGAAAGAATGGGAGATCATGCTGTAAATTTGTGTCAACACGCAGAGTATATTATTGAAAAACCACAAATAAAAGGATTTATAGATTTACCGAAAATGGCAAATATAACAATTTCAATGGTAAAAAACAGTATATCGTCTTTTATAGATGAAAATGTAAACACTGCAGAAAATGTTTTAAGAACAGATGATACTGTTGATGATTTAAGAGATAAAATTATAAGGGAACTTATTGTTATAATGTCAGAGAATCATGGAAAAACAGAAACATCTATACATCTTATTGAAATAACAAGAAATCTTGAAAGGATTGCGGATCTGGCAACCAATATTTCTGAAGACACAATATATATTGTTAAAGGTAAAAACATTAAGCATTCTGGGGGAATATGATTTTATTTTAATGCACATCAAGTAGGTTGACAATCGGTTGACAATAAATACAATGAAAACATGACAGTAAAAGATAGATTACTTGATTTTATTTCTGGTGTAGGAAAAGCGGATACAAAGATGATGCAAAAGCAATTTAAGATTTCCAGACAAATGATTAATAGATATATGCAAGTATTTATTAAAGAGGGAAAAGTTGTCAAAACAGGCAGAACAAAAGGTTCATTCTATATATTAAAAACGGATAATGATCCGAACCTTAAACAGTTTTCTAAAATATATGAAACAAAAATCAAAACAGAAACAATTACAGGTGATTTCCTATCAAAAGCAAATATCAAAAAAATATGCAATAAGAATTGTTTTTCCATTCTGCAATTTGTATTAGTTAAACTTATTAGCAATATCAAAAAGCATACAAAATCGGAATTTGTTCAGATTGAAATGGAAACAGATGCATTGGATATTGAACTTACTGTGATTGATTCCGGTATAGGGATATTGCAATCAATTAAGGATAAATACAATTTTGACAATGAATCAGAAGCATTATTTCATGTTAATCTACCATTTTCGGGTTTTGAATTTTCAGATAGCGAAGTTATTGCAAAGAATTTGATGACCATAATAATGATAGCGGATCAATTTACATTACAATCACATCAATCATTAATGGAAAAATATGATGATTATGAATCAGGGGTATTTGAATGCGACTTCTATAAAGGAAGCCGCATTCGATTCTTGATTTCTAAAAATACTAAGAAAAAAATAGAAAAATTTATTGTATAATTTTATTAGTATCCGTATTTTTCTTTCACTTCAGTAATTATTTTGTGATTTTCTTCAATTCTTTCAACATCAGTTGATTCTAACTTCTCCTCTAATTCTGTTAATTGAATAAGCAGTTCATCTAATTGCTTTTGATACTTTTCTTTTTCTTCTTTTGTCATTTCAATTTTATCTTTTTCTTCTAATGCCTTTTCATATCCGTTTTCCATTTTATTGTATATCTCTTCTGTCATTACAATGCCTTGATACTCTGCTTCAGCCATAACAATATGAGTACACATTATGCCATATTCCTTAAATGTCATATTTATTTCTTTTTCAAATATTTTATCTATATCCAAACCAGATTTTCCTGCCTGTATAGCGGCAACTACTGGAGACATAAAATCAATATCTTCATATTTTTCGTTCATTGTTTTTGCTGATTTGAAAAAGAATTCTGCTTCTTCAGTAGAGACAATGATAGGTTCTTTTATTTTTGTTTCACTTGTTTTTTCAGCAACTTTAGTTTCTACTGTTTCAACTGCTTTTCTTACCATTTCCTGTGGTGAATTACAAGCCGTGAATAAGAAAATTGCAATTAGCAATAAGATTGTTAATTGTTTCATTCTAATCTCCTTTTTATTAATTTTTTTTATTTTCTTTTCAAATTACGAATGCGTTTTAAAGTAATATCCTTTGATATCTGTGTTGGAGGGAAGATTCCTTTTGAAACAAATCTTACATCCTCTATTGTGTAAAAGGCATTTGGATTAAATTGTTCTATACTTTCAATAAAATGTGCCAAATTTTTTCTTCTGATTATTGAATATAAAATATTAACTTTACCCTGAGATCCCTCAGCATCAATGCTAGTAATGCCATAATTTTTTGAGCGAAGAAAAACTATCAGTTCAGCAGCATTTTTTTGAGTAATAATACGAACAATATAGATACCTATTTTAAGTTTCTGTTCAATAATAATTCCAAGATAGTTTCCTGCGGCAAAACCACCTGCATAAGCAATATAGCACATAATATTATCTAAATGCTGCATTATTTGACCAATGGCAATAAGCCATATAAGCACTTCGAAAAATCCAAGAAGCGGAGCCAAATACTTCATTCCCCTTGAAACAAAAATTATTCTTAATGTTCCAATGGATACATCAAGAATCCGAGCAATAAAAATTAATAATGGTAAAATTATCCAGATAAATACAGGAGAGTCAATAAACATAAAGCCTAATTATCCGTATGTTTTTCTTTAGGTGTATATTCCTTACTTTTAAGAGATTGACCATTTAATGATTTCATAATTTCTTCAATATTCCCCTCGGCTCCTTTAATAACATCAATATTCATCTGTTGGAAAAATCCAATTGCTCTGCCACCGATTCCCCTTACAATGAGTTTGTTTACATTTTTATTTGCAAGATATCGTGGAATGTCTCCAGGACCGTGACCATCAAGTGGATTTTTTTCAATACTAATTTCATATTTCCCATTTTTGCTAACTTCAATATATGCAAAATGTGGTGCATGCCCAAAATGTTCGCTAATCATTGATTTTTTTCCTTCATTTGTTAATACTGGGATTGCAATTTTCATTATACCTCCTTTAATTCTTTATTAATAGATTAAACCAATAAATCTATAAGTCAATAGATGACTTTTTTATTATCCATATAACAGAAGAAGCAAGGACAATCTTTATAATATCTCCTGCAATAAAAGGAAAGAAGCCCATTTGAAGCAAAGTTATTATATTTGATGGCGAATTAAGCATATTTGTAAAAATACCTAATTGAATAATCCCAGGAAAATATATACAGATAAAATTTATCATTGATAAAAATAGAATTAATCTTAGATAGGATAGTTTCATGTTTTTCAATTTGCCAGCTAAAAATGCTGCCATAGCAAATCCAATTAAATATCCACCTGTTGGTCCGAATATTGCCATAATGCCGGGATTATTTACACTAAAAAGCGAGAAAATAAAAGTACCTGCAAATAAATACAGAATCTGTGCTCCCATACCCCACAATGATCCAAGCATTAAGCCGGATAAAAGTACTGCAAATGTTTGAAGCGTAATTGGAACAGGAGTAAATGGCAGATAAATTCTTGCCTGAGCAGAAAGAGCTGTTATGCCAGCAAATAGCATTGCTCCCAATAGTCCCTTAATCAAACTGTTTATGTGTGTTGAAACAAATGATTTTTTTATAATTGATATCATTTTCTACTCTCCTTGTTATATATTCTTAATATCATTTATTGAAAATAAGTCAAGAGGTAAGTAAAAATTTTGAGTTTTTTTGGTTGACAAAAGGGAAAAAAAAGATATATTGTTATTAGTTCTACCAATTCAATAGAACAAGTAGAACAAAGGAGAATAAATGAAATTATCAACAAGAGCAAGGTATGGATTAAGGGCAATGATTGTATTAGCAGAGAACTTTGAAAAAAGACCGGTATTATTAAAAGACATTGCTGAAAAAGAGGGTTTATCAATGAAATATCTTGATCATATTCTAAGACCATTAAAAGTAAATAATCTTGTAAGACGAGTACACAATGGATATATACTTACAAAAAAACCGGCAGATATATCATCTTATGAAATTATTTCAACCCTTGAGGGAGATAATTATCCTGTTGAATGTGCTATGCATCCTGAAAATTGTGATAGATCAAAACAATGTGTAACACGGGAATTATGGGAAAAGATCAATAATTCATATAGAGAAATATTGTCAAAAACTACTCTTGCTGATTTTATAAAAAAGGGAGGGAAACAATAATGAAAACAATAAACAATAAAATATATTTTGATAATAGCTCTAGTACAAGAATGGATGAAAGGGTATTAGCGGAAATGGAACCATATCTATTTGATACATATGCTACTCCAACAAGTGATTTTGGCTACTCAATGGGAACAAATGCAAAGGATGCATTGGAGAAAGCGCGTGAAACAATAGCAAAAAGTATTAATGCATTAAATAAAGAAATTATATTTACTTCCGGATTTACAGAATCCAACAATATGGCAATAAAGGGTGTGCTAAGAAAATTAAAAAACAAGAAGCATATAATTATTTCTACAATTGAAGATTTTTCTATTCTTAATACTGCGAAAGTGCTTGGAAAAGAAGGTTATGAAGTAACCTATATTGGTGTTGATGAATATGGCTTATTAAATATTGAAGAATTAAAAAATGTAATTAGAAATGATACGGCAATTGTTTCCATTCAGACAGCTAATCAAGAAATAGGAACATTGCAGAATATTAAGGAAATTGCAAATATTGTTAAGAAAAAAAATATTATTTTTCATACAGATGCTACACATGCATTTATGAGAACTCCTATTGATGTTAAGGAATGGAATATTGATTTAATGACAATTGATGCATATACAATTCATGGACCAAGGGGTATTGGTGCTCTATATATTAAAAAAGGAACCTCTATAAAAAAGATTATGGATGGGGGTTATCAGGAATTTGACAAAAGAGCCGGACCGGAAAATATTCCATCTACTATTGGTTTTGCAAAAGCCGTGAAACTAATTAATAAAGATGAGAATATAGAATTAGAGCAGATGAGGGATTATATTTTCAAAAGAATTATAGATGAAATTCCTGATACAATAATAAATGGACATCCAACAAAGAGGATTCCACATAATGCAAATATAACATTTCACTATGTTGAGGGTGAATCAATAACGCTTCATCTTGATATGAGAGGTATTGCTGTAAGCACCGGTTCAGCATGTTTTAGTAGATCGCTTGAAGCAAGTCATGTTATTCTCGGAATTGGTGGGAATCATGAAAGAGCACATGGATCTGTAAGGTTTACATTTGGTAGATTTAATACAAAGAAAGAAATTGATGAGATTGTTTTGGCACTAAAAGAAATTATTGAAATGCTGAGAAAAATTAGTCCAATAAAAAAACGTAGGCATAAATGAGTTTATAATATACAGAATAAGTAATAGAACATTTTAAACATCCAAGAAATGTGGGGGAAATTGAAAACCCTG
>CBDUZN010000006.1:0-29783 GCA_965371715.1 uncultured bacterium
ATGGAAATATAAATTAGAAGATATTTGATATGTTATTTATAGAACGCTATACTAGCCACTATCGTACTCAGCGTACTAGATACTTATTCTCCCTCTGTGTCTTCCTCTTCATACTATTTTCCGTTAAAATCAATCCTATTGACTGATTGTAGATTTATCATATAATTATGCTTTACAAAAGGGCGAGTAGCTCAGCTGGTGAGAGCGCCTGCCTTACACGCAGGAGGCCACAGGTTCAAATCCTGTTTCGCCCATTTAGAAAAATATGAAAAAAATAATATTATTGTCAGTAATCCTTATAGCAACAATCATTTATTCAGATAATTTATCTGTTAAAATGAATTCTGGAATTCCTATAGGACAATGGTCAAATGAATTAAATAAGGGCTATTCCCTTGATATAAATTACTACAAAACTACCTCATATGTAGAATTATTTTCCGGCATAAATTTTCTTTCTTTCAGTACTTCAAATTATGAATATACTGTTTTTTTATTTAAGATTCCTATTGGATTTGATTTTGCACTGCTCAAAACCCCTTCATATAGATTGGGGATTTGTACTGGTATGGGAATTTCATTTTTAAATAGACGCTTTGGAGCAGATTCTGAATGGGGATTCAATGAATTTGTTTTCTCTGAACTCAATTTTAATTTTATTACATTAAATAACTTTAAACCATTTATCTATGTAGGTTATGAAAGACAAAAAATTATTAGCGGCGGCAATTACGCATATTTTGGTATTGGCTGTAATCTTAATATTTTCAGCATGTTCTCTGGATTATAATACCATCAACAGGATGGGAGGAGACATATCTGGATTTAATGATGATTATGGTACTATAAGGTTCTATTCTTCTGGGACCAATACCTTTACAATTGAAATACTTGAAGATACAGTATTAAATCAACTAAATTATCATAAAATTAGTTTTGGGTATCAGGATGAATATTTTCTCTTTACTGATGATTATATTTATAAGCGTGTAATCATTGATGATATTATTACTAATATTCCTTTTCTCAGTACGATTCTTTTGGACAATCACTATTTAAAGAAGGACCTGATAACAAACGAATATTCATTTTCATTTGATATGTATATTGATTCAATTATTACAATTAGAAAGGATTCTTTGGTTTATGAAAATGTGTATGCAGTAAGAACTTTTACAAGAATTGAAACAGAATTATGTGATACATTATTTACCGGACAATATTTCCTTTCAAATAAATATGGTGTTATTGCCGTTAAAACAGAGAATGAATTTTTTATTCTTGATTCAATAATTCAGTAAAGTGGAGATTAATATTAAAAAGTGAAAAAAATCATTCACTTAACAAGTGTACATAAAGCTCTTGATTCAAGAATATATTATAAGGAATTATCTTCATTAAAAACACATTATACTTGCACTCTTATATGTAATGATAAGCTAATTGAGAATAATGAAGATATTAAAATTATTGCCCTTGATTATAAGGGGAATAAAATTGAAAGAATGCTTTTTTCTCCTTTTCAAATACTAATAAAATCCCTTAAAAATGATGCGGACATCTATCATCTTCATGATCCTGAATTATTAATACCTGGTCTTATTTTAAAACTTTTTAATAAAAGAGTAATCTATGATGTTCATGAAAATATAAGGGGTATGATAAAAGCACGCAAGTGGATAAGAGGAAGAATAACCAAATTTTTCATTTCTCAAATCGTTTGGTTCTTAGACAGATTTTCTATTATGTTTTTTGATGGAATTGTAGTTGCAAGACCTGATTTAATTGGATTTTATAAAAAATAAACTACCCTTCTATTTAGAAATTTCCATGATACTATTCGATTTAAAAATCATTCATTAGAAAACAAATCTCTTGAAAGCGACAAAATTAGAATTATTTATAGTGGCGGATTAACTGAAATAAGAGGTATCTTAAATATTGTTGATGCAATGGATTATCTTGATGACAATTATGAACTTATTTTAATGGGTCCATGGCAGGAAGATGATTTGAAAAAAAAATGTGAGAAAAGAAAGGGTTATAAAAGAACCAAATACATTGGGGTTTTTCCCTATGGTGATCATTTTTCACAAATAAATGTATCTGATATTGGGATTATACCATTTTTACCATCTACCAATCATTTTACCACACTTCCGAATAAACCCTTTGAATATATGATGTGTAAAATCCCTGTTCTTATGTCTGACTTTAATTATTGGAAAAAACTTTTTAAGGATACTGCTTTTTATTGTAACTCACTAGATCCTAAAAATATTGCTGAAGAAATCAGATATATTACAAATCATCCTGATATTGTACAAGCAATGGTTAAAAAAGCATATATCACATTAATCAATGAGTATAATCTTGATAAAGAAAAAATAAAACTCTTGGATTTTTACAAAAAATTACTTTCTTATTAAAAAAGATATTTTAATAATTCTTTTACCGAACTGCTGTAATTAAATATTTTAGCATTTTCTATTCCATTTTGTCCCAATTTATTTCGCAAATCAGAGTTTTTGTATAATTTCACGATTGCATCAATTATTGATTCAATGTTTTTTGTTTTAACAATTATTCCATTATAATTATTTTTTACAACATCGCCTACTCCACCAACATCTGTTGCAATCACAGGCAATGAATATGCTCCTGCTTCAAGATATACTATTCCAAAACCCTCAATATCATATCCATCCTGATATGTTGTCATAATAAATATATCGGATTTCTTGTAGTATTCCACTACCTCTTCATCAGATAATCCTGTATGAATAAATACACTATTTCCAATGCCTTTTTCACATGCTAATTCTTTCAGTTTACATTCCTGATGACCATTTCCAATAATGTGATATTCAAAATCAATACTTTTATCAATTTGTGATAATGCATCAATAACATATTGCTGCCCCTTTCTTTTTGTTAATGATGCAATTGTTAAAAGTAAGATTTTTTTATTATTAGTATGATTTTTCTTATAGAAATTTCCATTATATCCAGGATAAACCATAATAATGGGTTTTGGTGAATATTTTCTTAATGCGTTTTTAGTGAAATTGCTTATTGTAATAATAAAATCACATTTACCTAAAACATATTTTAGTAATTTTCTGTATAATAGTGTATCTACTTTAATAATTTCGGAGCCATATGTAAATACAAATATTTTCAACTCCGGTTTCATTGTTTTTAACAGAATTGCCAATACTCCAAATGGAATGGTTGATCCTGCAAGTACATTTTCAATCCTATTTTTGTTTCTAATAAAATAATTAACACATAGAAAAAAATGATGGATTTTATTAATTATAGGTATTTTATTATATCCTACTGCTCTAAGAATATTCAGATTTCTCAATTTTTCGTTTTTCCCGGAAACTCGGGTAATTACAGTAATATCTCTATGCTCTGAGATTTCACAGCTTAATTCATAAAGGTATTTTGCCACTCCACCTTTATATGGGGGATAAGTATTTGTAATTAATAAATCCATTTCAGTAAATCATAAGAATATTGTGTTTAATGTCAATAAATAAGATTTTTGTTTTGATTTTGATATCTAGTTTGCTATAATTATATGAATGAAAATAGTTATAAAGGAGACTAAAATGCATACTAAAACAGAATGGCAAATTCAACCATCATTTAAATTTGATGTACTTTGTTTTATAAATATATTAACCGCAGATCCATTTTATGTTCGTTATTATCAAGATGAATATGACAAATTCAAATCAATGATTACTCCAACAGTTAAAGATGCTTTAGCAAACCTGACACGAATAATTAAAAATGAAAACCAAGGCATTATTTCTGCTTTTTTGTGTCTCTATTTTTCAGCAACGGATGATAAAACATTAGATGATATGTTGATTACATTAAAAAATAGTGAGGAAATGCAAAATAATCTAAAAAATTCTCCATATTATGAAGAAGACAGTTGGCAAATGTATAAATCCATTCAAGGGGATTTAAACAAAATATTCTTATTTTTAAAGGATATTCATTTTCACTCTTACTGGACAAAAAATATTTTGCCAAAAATAGAAAAGAAAATAACAAGTATTGAAAACGATTTACCCAAGTATAATATCATTGCGGAAAACGAAAAATATTTGGGTTATGCATTACCCTCTAATAATATATGTGTTTATATGCTTCACTATCCTAAGCCCCATGGTATTAAAGTTACCGGAACACGATTTTTAGCAGATATCACCTGGCCATTTGAATTTGTATTGCGAGCAGCCACACATGAAATGATGCATCCACCTTATGATCTGGTTAATGATGATGAACTTAGAAATACTCTTGAGCTACTAAAGGAAGATGCCTTTTTAATGGATAAAGTATTGAATCATAATCCGTCTTTTGGTTATAACTCCTTTGAGGGTTTAGTTGAAGAAGATTGTGTTCAGGCTCTTGATCAAATAATTAGTGAAAAACTTAAGATAGAAAAAGAAGCTAAAAAGCGCTGGAAAGAAAGTGATGATGGAATACATGTTTTTGCAGTTGCTTTATATAATGTAATAAAAGAAAATAATTATAATGAAAAAAATGAACAATTCCGGGATTTTTTAATAAAAATGATTAAAACAGGTAAATTGTCCCCAGGAAAGATTAAACAAATTTATGACACCTTTTATCAAACTGATTAATTAAAAGATAATAAAGTAAATATAATTTCCACAAGGATATTTCTATAAACACAAAATCAATAATTAAAGCTGAGTTAATTGCTCCATGTGGGATGAATTGTGCAATATGTTTGGGTTATCTCAGAGAAAAAAACAAATGCCCGGGATGTCATAATATTGATACATTACGAATAAGATGTAGAATCTTAAAATGTACAGAACGGAAAGGGAAATATTGCTTTTCGTGTGATAAATTCCCATGTGCAAGATTAAAACAATTAGATAAGCGCTACAGAACTAAATACAAAATGAGCATGATTGAAAATCTACAAAATATTAAAAACTTTGGGATAAGAAAATTTGTGAGAAATGAGAAAGAAAAGTGGATATGTACTGATTGCGGAGGAATTATCTGCATTCATAGGGGATATTGTTTTAATTATGGGAAAGTAAAAAAATGATACTATTTTGTATTCTTTTCCATTTGTATTTTTCTTAGTTTATTAGCAAATCTATGTGATTCATCACGGATTTCCCTAATAAGTTTCATTGCTCCGCTTCTTAATGGTATTGCTACCTGTTTTCCCGATGCATTAAATAATGTATCCGGTCTTTTGGATATTGAAAATAATTCAATGTTTACTCCCAATTCTTTAATAACCTTTTTTGCTGCATTGAGTTGACCCAGTCCTCCATCAATAAGTATCATATCCAATTTGTACTTTATTAAATATCTTTTCAATATATGCATAATTGCTCCATAATCATTATTCCCTATATAATCCAGATTATAGTATCTATATGCAGATTTTAATGGTTTTCCATTTTTAAAGCATATTACAGCTCCACTTGTCCATTTGCCGGAAAAATGTGATATATCAATTCCTCCAATAAGTTGAGGAATATTCTCCATATTCACTAATTCTTTTAATTCTCTTAATCTCCCCGGAATATATTCCTTTTGTGAATAATCAGCAAGATTCCTCTCCGCATTTTCCTTTGCAATATCAAACATTCGTTTATCAATACTCTTAGTATTATAAATCCTAATCACAGTATTTTTAGAAAACAATTCTTCAATATCTTCATTATTAATAATAAATGGCAATAAAAGATATTTAATATCACTATTTTGTGTTAATAAGTAATGATCAATTATTACATCCTTTAATACCATTTTATCCGGGATTGAAATTGGTACCAAAAATCGCTTTGAAAAAATATCAATGATTATACCATCCCGCATTTTTACAACTACAAAAACCCCCTTTCTTCCATGTCTTGTAATATATACCATATCTCTGCTTTTATGTTTTGCCCCTGTTCTTTTCCCTTTTCTTATATATTCTCTAATTATTTTTATTGTATCTCTTATTCTTCCTGCTTTTTCAAAATTCTCTTTATTTGATTCCTCATACATCCTTTCTCTCATGATTTTTAAAATAGATGAATAATTCCCCTTCAAAATATTTCTAATTTCCTTTACTTTATTTCTATACTTTACTTTCCTCGTTTCATTCTCGCAAGGAGCATTACATCTTTTCATTTGAAATTCAATACAAGCTTTTTTGGGTAATTTATTATTGCATTTTCTTAAAGAATATAAATCCTTTAAAATTTCAACAATATTAGAAACGAAAAATCCTGATGTAAATGGTCCAAAATATATTCCCTTTTCATTCTTATTCCAGGTATATAATAATCTTGGGAGTTCTTCATTTGTAATGAAAATATATGGATATTTATTGGTTTCTTTTAATTGCACATTATATTTGGGTTTATATTTTTTAATAAGATTATATTCAAGAAACAATGCTTCCTGTTCTGTTTTGGTTATATAATAATCAATATTATTGGTATTTCTTCTTATTAAAACTACCTGAGTTCTTTTATCGCAATTACTGATAAAATATTGTTTTACTCTACTTTGTAAATCCTTTGATTTACCAATATAAATTATTTTCTTTTTTGAATCCCTAAATAAATATACACCCTTAGCATTGGGAATACTCTTTAATTTATCTGAAGAAATCATTTATTTTTTCAGCAATATAAATGGCTTCTTCATCTGTTAATTCAGGGTAAATTGGTAATGAAAGTACATTATTCGCTATTTTTTCAGAAACTGGGTAACTATCATTATTATAGGCAGAAAATACTTCCTGTTTATGCAAAGGTATGGAATAATGAATTGCAGTATCAATATCTTGTTTTTTAAGAAACTCTTTTAATTCATCCCTTTTTTCTGTTATAATTGTGTATTGATGATAAACATGATAACCATTATCCTGTGTTTTTTGTCTTATTACTTTGCTATTTATAGTATTATTATATATATTAGCTATTTCTCTTCTTCTCCTATTTTTACTATTTATTAATTTTAATTTGAAATTCAATATTGCTGCCTGAATAGCATCAAGACGCGAATTAAATCCTTCTATTTTAAATGTGTATTTTTTCACTGCTCCATGAACTCTAAGCATTCTTATTTTTGAATTAATCTCTTCATCATTAGTAATTACTGCACCACCATCGCCAGCGCATCCCAGATTTTTCGTAGGGAAAAAACTAAAACAGCCACATTTTCCGAAACTGCCCGTTTGTTTGTCTTTATACAATGAACCAATTGATTGAGCACAATCCTCAATAACAGATAAATTGTATTCTTCTGATATATCCATGATTTTATCCATATTACAGGGATTGCCATATATATGAACAGGTAATATTGCTTTTGTTTTAGGAGTAATTTTTTTCAGTATTTCATCAGGATTTATATTCAATGTTTCATTATCAATGTCTGCAAAAATCGCCTTAGCTCCTGTTTGTACAATTGTTTCTGCTGTTGCAACAAAAGTAAATGGCGTTGTTATTACTTCATCTCCCTTTCCTATTCCACAAGCAAGAAGTGCAATCCGCAATGCATCAGTTCCATTTCCAACTCCGCATACATGCTTTACATTTACATATTCAGCCAATTCTTTTTCAAATTGCTCTACAAATGGTCCTAATATAAATGCACCTTGATCAAATACACTTTCAATTGCATTCAGATAATCTGTTTTATAAATTTTATATTCTCTTGATAGGTCAAGCATTTTAACTTTCATTTTTTATTACCTCTGTATCTTTTATAGTATAGTGTCTTCCACATTTGCATTTGTATTTCGTTTCTTCTGTTCCAGGCAAAATCCCCTTCATCTTTTCTCCGCATTTACACATAAAACCCTTTATCTTTGCAGGATTACCCATAACCAATGTATAATCAGGAATGTTTTTTGTCACAACTGCACCGGCTCCAATAAAAGCCCATTTCCCTATAACGATGCCGCAAACAATAGTTGCATTTGCTCCAATTGATGCACCTTTTTTTACTTTGGTAGGCATAAAATCACCTTTTTTTGGAAATGTTGATCTTGGATTAATATCATTTGTAAATACCATGCTTGGACCTAAAAATACATCATCTTCAATTTCTACAAGACCATAAACTGAAATATTATTCTGCAATTTTACTCTATTCCCTATCTTTGCCCTATTCTCTACTGTGCATGACTGTCCAATTGAACAATTCATACCAATTACAGCTCCTGCCAGAATATGTGTAAAATGCCATATTTTTGTTCCTTTCCCTATTTCTGCTCCATTATCAACATAGGATGATTCATGAACAAAATACTCCTTTTCCTTTTTCATTTAATTTCCTTTTTAAACCACTCAACAGTTTTCTTTATACCTGTTTCAATGGGAGTGTATTTATCCTTGTCATAATCCCTTAAAAGAGCATTTCCATCCAATACTGATGATGCTAATTCTCCCGGTCTTCTGTCTTTTATTATTGGTTCAATATTATATTCAGGATAATATATTTTTATCATTTCAAACAGTTCTTTCACAGATGTCTTTTTCCCTGTTCCTGCATTATACATACATTTATTTCCACTACTCATTGATAGTATATTTGCTTCAACAACATCTTCAACAAAGATATAATCCCTCACCATATTGCCAAAACCATACAAGATACTTTCTTTAATATTTGTCATATTGTTAATAAATATTGCAACAACACCTGCTTCTCCCTTTGAACTCTGTCTTGGACCATATACATTTGCATATCTTAGTATTGTATGTTCAACATTATACTCATCACTAAAAAATCTTAAATACATCTCATCAGAATATTTTGAAATTCCGTATGGAGATTTTGGATCTGGTATTGTTTGTTCATTTGCAGGTTCTTCAACATTTCCATACATAGCTCCACCTGTTGAACTGAAAATCATTTTTCTGACATTGAAATCAGCTGCATTTTTGAGTAAATTAATTGTACCAAGAATATTTATTTCGGCATCTCTATATGGATCATTTGACGCCTTCCTAACATCAATTTGAGCAGCAGTATGAAAAATCAATTCAAATTTCTCTTTTTTGAAAATAGGTATCATTCTTTTTTGGTTTGATATATCAATTTTGTAAAATCTTGCTTTACTATTTAGATTTTTTTCAAATCCAGTTGAAAGATCATCAAAAACAACAACATCATGACCCATTTCTATTAATGTATCCTGCAAATGAGAACCAATAAAGCCTGCTCCACCTGTTACAAGTACTTTCATAATCGTATAACTCCTTGTATATATATATTAAGATCAAATTCATTTATACCTCTTATATTATCTTTATTATAATAATTTACCGCTTCAATTCCACAATTTATACCAAACCATTTAAATGCATTGTATTCAAAAGAAAATGCATTACTTCTCATTTTTTCAACAACACCAGATGGAAATGGAGGATGAGCATCGCCACCTTCTTCCTCATGAGATAAATACATTATTCCTTCTCCACTTCTTGTGATATTATAAATATAGCATGCTGCTATTTTATTTGTGAACATATAATTGATTCTTATTCCAAAAAAATCCGAATCAGGTCCAGTAAAATATAACATTGGTTCATAATAATAATCATAAATACATTCTGAATGTTCATGAGTGCCTGTCCATTTTGTGATTAATGCATATTCTAAATCAATATACAATCCATCAATTAGTATTGGCACACTAACATTACCAATCACTCCAATTTTATCAGGTGCAATTGCTCTTTGTTCATCATATTGAAAATCATCAATAAAAATTTCAAAAGATATTGGCATTCCATTAAAATATTTATTAACCAGCTCAAGTGACCATATAATATTATCATCAGCATGTCCATTCCACTGTGTGAAATAATATATTACAAATGGATTAAGATATCTTGTCTCCATTATTGGAGATCCATAAAGTACAATTTCTTTGAATGCGAAATAAGTATTATATGGTAAATAAAAACCTACTTTATGAAAAGATGCATAGCGAGTAAATGTTTCATCTCTGAAAGTTTCATGTCCGGGAGAGAGCGTTGTTACAAAATATGAAAATTCGAAAATCCCTTTTTTCAGTCGGAAGTTTAAACCATCATAGCTCTCAGTATTTCGTGACAAAAACATATTATCAAATATTCCCTGCCCCCATGCAGGAAAAAATCTTCCCATAATGATATAATTCTCATCATAAGAAAGTCCAATAACTGCTTTATCAATCTTTGTTTTTGTTCCTTTCCATTCAAGTGCACGGATAGTATCTTTGTAATTCTTTGGTCCATAAGGCATTCTACTATTAATTGCAATTTGAATATCCACAAATTCCATATTTCCTATTAAATGAAATTTATTTCTTAAATTAAAAAACAGTGAATCATTATTGAAAAATTCAATTGAATCATAATTCATTGATTTCATATAAAAATCATTTTTAATTATAAAAGAAGATTTATTTGTTAAATCATTGTAAACAAGCATAAATATGGAAATATCATTTTTTGGTATGTCAGATTCATTTTCATTTATTTTTTTAGCATTTTCTTCCATTGAGTGTATAATATCAGAGACAGGGATAGGAATGTCATTGTTCCTGATTTCAATATATCCTTTTTTCATCAAATATTCAACATATTTATAATAGCTATAGTCCCTGTAAATAAATTTTTCTGAAAAAACAAATACTGCAAAAATTATAAATAAGAATAACAATATTTTTTTCATATATTCATTATTCCTTGTAAACCAAAGAAAATTATTTCTTCAAAATTATATGGGATATTATCTTTATGCATTTTTATTGAATAACCTGCATTCATTTGTAGTTTAAATATATTATACCTATAAATCATTGATATCTCGTTTATTATTGTTTTTTCTACAATACCCGATGGAAATTCAAATTCGTAATTTTGATCACTCATTTCAATAAAGGGTTCATTTACATTCCCTTCTCCATTTCTTTGATAAACAATACTGTATTCAGTTATAAAATAATTACTTAAAAAATATTTGGCTCTTACTGTATAAAAATCTGCATCAGGACCTATAGAATGAAAAACTGGATCCGTATAATATGAATAGGATACTTCCATATGCCGATGAGTACCAATATATTTATTAATTCTTGCATACTCCGATTCGATCAGCAATCCTTTAACAAATGAAGGTACATATGAAAAATTAACAAGAAGTCCAATTTTATCAGGTGCATATAAATGAAAATCTGAGAATAGCGTCTCCATTTCTTTTTCATAGATAAAATCATCAATAAACAATTCTCCACTAACAGTCAATCCATTTATATATTTATTTATTATTTCAAGCGACCAAATACAATTATCATCAAGATGATTATTCCATTGAATACCATAATATAATACAAATGGATTGGAATAAAACCACTGAGGTTTATTATTTGAATATATTATTACTTCCTTAAATGCAAAATATGTATTATATGGTAATTTAAATCCAATTTTATGAAAAGAAGCGTACTTCTTCAATGAATCAAATCTGAATGTTTTATGATTTGGGGTTAATGAGGCAGTAATAAAAGCAAAATCAAAAAATCCTTTCTCATATTTGAACATTATTCCATCTAATAGTTGGATCTCTGATGAGAGCAACATATTATCATGAATACCTCTACCCCATGCAGGAAGAAACCTTCCTGCCAATATATGAATATTTCTATTTATATATCCAATATACCCTTTGCTTATCTGTGTAGAGGAATTATTCCAAATCCTTTTCAAAATTGTATCTTTATATGTTATTTCACCATATGGATAACGAGATTTCATTTCAGCTTCAATAAAAAACGAATTTAAATTCCAATAAATACTAAGTTTGTTATCTAAAATATAATCCCATGAATCATTGTGTAAAAATTTAATTTTTATTTGTTCATTTATTTTTCCTTTATCCTTTTTTTCTAATTCATTAATTAAAAAAGATGCAATATCAATATCGTTTTTTGAAAAACAATATTTACTCTCTAATAATTTCTCAATTATTTTTTCGGAAAAAATTGGAATATCATTATCTTTAATATCAATGCATCCTTTCTTAATTAAATAATCCACATATTCAAAATTAGAATAATCCTGAAAAACAGGAAAAGATAACACATTAATTGCTATGTATATTAAACAAATCACAATAGTGAATTTCTTCATACATTTCCTTTCCCTGACATTACTATAGGAATGGTTTTTACTATAATAATTACATCATAAAGTATAGACCAGTGATCAATATATTCCATATCCATATACATCCAATCAATAAAATCAATATTGTTTCTCCCTGATATCTGCCAAGTACATGTAAGTCCGGGTTTCATGGATAATCGTCGTCTTTGCCATAACTTGTATTTTTCAACCTCTTTAGAAAGAGGGGGTCTTGGTCCCACAAAACTCATATCTCCTTTTAAGATATTAATCAATTGTGGCAACTCATCTATGGACCATCTTCTTAATAATCTTCCCAAAATTGTTACGCGTGGATCATTTTTTATTTTAAAAACCGGTCCCGACATAATGTTTTTGTGAATCAAATCATTTTTTTTATGTTCAGCATTTTTACACATTGTTCTGAATTTATAAATATTAAATATTTTACCATTGTATCCTACTCGTTTCTGTTTAAAAATAATTGGTTTTCCATTAAATATTAATGATATTAATGCAATAGCTCCTAAAAAAGGGGATAATATTATTATAAGAAAAAAAGAAAAAAATTTATCAAATATGTATTTAAAGAACAGGGAAAGCTCTCTTTCTTTATTGGATGAAAATGTGAGAAAGTCAAAATTCAGAAATGATTGTTGCTCAATAAATGCATCCTGAGATTTTATCAGAGAATCCAGGTACAGCATTGTTTTAACACCACTACTCATTAATTGTGGTATATATTTATTGAATATTTTAAGATTATTTCCGTTTATTGTAAATATTACCATATCTATGTGCATTGATTTAAGCTTATCAGGAAAACCATTCTCTTCCAAATTATTAACAGGAATAACATCTATAAGTTCAATACCCCAATCTTTATGAGAAGATATTATATCCACAATTTTTTCTGCATTTTTTTTATTGCCAATAATAAGTACTTTTGCTAAATTTATTCCTTTTCTATATTTATTTCGTTTATATAAAAAAAATAATCTTCGCTCAATAATTAGAAATATAATATTAATAATTCCAAACATTACTAAAAATAATCTTGATATAATAATACCTCTTATTAGAAATGAAATAGACAATATAATAATAATACCCATTATCACTTTTTTTATCATATCATATATAACATCCTTAAAAGAATAATGTGGTAAAAGTGGTATAGGATTATGTGTTTTAAGAAAAATTATCCAAGTTAGAATACTTATAATAAAAATAATTAAATACATTTCCATGCTAAATTCAAACTCAAGTCCAGCATTACGCATTACCATTCTTAATGCAAGTGCAACAATAAATGATATTATGGTAATGAAAATATCAAGTATGAATATTGTTAATCGGATAGTTTTGCTATCTTTGCTGAAAATCATGCATTTTCTCTTGATTTTAACATTTTATTAAAAAATCCTGTTGATAAAATGATAACAAAAATAATATATGCAAATAGAATAATAATATTATTTGTCATAAAATATGTAATTGCAAAAAAACAAAAAATAATATTAATTAAATATATAATTAGTACTGCAGGTCTTTGGTCACTATTTTTACCTTTTAAAATATGATGAATATGCATTTTATCGGCAGAAAACATTTTGTTTCCCTTAATAATTCGCCGTAATACTGTTAATGATAATTCAATAAAAAGATAACTGAAAAGCATTATAAAGGAAATCCACTTATCGGGAGATCTGTAAACAAGAACTATTGCAATCATTGTGAAAATACCTCCTAAAAACAAACTCCCTGTATCTCCCATAAATATTTTTGCGGGATAAAAGTTAAATATGCAAAATCCTAATAAAGCCCCAATTATTGCAAGATTTAATAATTTTATATATTCATTACCAATATTTGAAGCAAAAATAAAAAGTGCAATTGAAAATATTATTGACACACCTGCACATAGTCCATCCAATCCATCAATAAAATTTACACTATTTGTCATTATTGTAAATAATAACATTGAAACAAATGTAAAGATAATTGCAGACAAAATTGGATTTGAAAAAAGAATAATGGAATTCGTATTGTTCCAAAGAAAAAATGTTCCTCCGGCAATTATTTGAACAGTGAATTTTTGTTTTGCTGAAAGACCTTTCACATCATCTATTATACCCATAATAAACATTGCTATAGATACTGTAAATATTCTAAAGATAATTGTATTAAATTCTATAATTCCAATAATATCCATTATTATCATTACCACCCATACAGCAGTAAAAATACCCAATCCACCTAATGTTGGGATTTCCTCAGTATGGATTTTTCTACCATTTGGAATATCATGAACTCCGAAACTAATACTCATTCGTTTTGTACCTAAAACAAGGAATAATGACAGAACAAATGATATTACAATAATTATTATTTCAATCATATAAACAGTTATTTAAATATATAAGATATTTTTCGGCTAATACTTTTCTATTAAAATCTCTTAGAGCAATGTATTTTCCTTTTTGTCCTTTTTCTTTCAATACATCTTTACTCTCTTTTAAAACGCTTTTAATTGTATCTACAAGAGAATCAGGATCCTCCTGTTTGAATACATATCCAAGATCATTTTCCTGAATAAAATCACTTCCTAAACCACTAATTCCTGCCAAAACAGGTTTTCCGGCAGCCATTATCTCAAATATTTTTGAAGGAATTGCATTTTTCATAAGAGGAAAATTCTTTAAATGAACAAAACCCACATCAATATCCTCTAAAATAGATGGGATATATTCTCTTGGCATTTTCCCAAGTAAAGAAACATTTTCAAGATTATAAGATTTTATTATTTCCTGCAATTTTTCCTTTTCTGCTCCATCTCCAACTATTACAAAATGTATATTACTATTTCTCATTTTTTTTGCTGCTTCAGGAATAATTTGTAATCCATGAGCTAATCCAATTGTTCCAATATATCCTATAATGAATTTATTATCCAATTTATGCATTTTTCTCAATATATGATATTTTGTTTTATCATCAAATCTCTCCTCATCAATACCATTAGGAATAAAATGTATTTTATTTCTGCTAACACCCTTTGATGCAAGAATATCTTTCATACCCTTAACTGCAACTACAATCATATTTGCTTTACTATAAAGAATATTTTCCAGTATTTCCATTGTTCTAATTACCTGTTTGTTTTTAATTACACCTAATTCTACTGCAGATTGAGGCCAAATATCCCTTACTTCAAATACAAATGGTTTTTTCTTCATTCTTGCAATTATAAGACCAGATAAACCAACAAACAGCTGTGGTGATGTTGCAATAACAATATCAGTATGGGATTTCAATAATCCTAAAATCAATGAAGTTATCATAAATGAAATAAAACTAATAATCCTTTTTACTACACCCTTATTTGCTGCTACATAGAGAAATACTCGTAGAACATGAACACCAAATGATTTTTCTTCCTTAAAATATTCCCACTTATATGTTGGATGGATTACACCATCGGGATGATTTGGCATCCCTGTAATTACAGTGACCTTTTGTCCTGCTTTTGACCAGTATTTTGCTAATTCCGATACCCTTGATGCAGGTGCTCCCATTTCCGGGGGATAATATTGAGATAAATATAGTATTTCCATAGATGTAATATTATATTCTCTTATATTATAAAGTCAAGAAAAGATTTAGGGACGACCGTCCCTAATTCCCTTCTCCAAATCTATTAATCTTTTCTTCAATTCTACATCTCCACCAAACCCTCCGACACCTCCATCTGAAGCAATAACTCTATGACAAGGAATTATTATTACAAGATCATTATGTGAACAAACACTTCCTACTGCCCTGTATGCTTTGGGATAACCAGATTTTTCAGCTAATTCTTTATAAGAAATTGTTTTACCATAAGGGATATTTTTCATTGTTTTTAATACTTTTTTCTGAAATTTTGTCCCCTTCAAATTATACTCTAAGTTAAACTTTTTTAGTTTTCCTTCATAATATTCATCAAATTGCCTTTTTATCTCTAATTCAAATACCTTTGGATTACTCTTTTTATATATGTCAGAAAATTCTATTTTTTTAATTATTTTTCCTTCGTATTCAATTTTCATATTTATGCTGTTTTTTGAATAATAATAATTCATACATATTCCTCCGCAAATTTACAAAAATAGTAATTAATGCATATCTTGAAAAATTCATTTTTTTTTCTTCGCCTTCATAATTTCATTATAGCTAATCACTTTTGGCTTAACAAATAATGATTTTGTTACAATTCTCCCATATCTCTTCTTTATAATTCTTTCATCCAATATATACACTTCTCCTGTATCACTTTTCTTTCTGATCAAACGACCTATACCCTGTTTCAGTTTAAGAATTGCTAATGGTAAGGTGTATTCCATAAATGGATTAATTCCCATTTCTTGTTTTTTTTCACACCGTTTCTCGATTATAGGATCATCAGGCACGGCAAATGGCATTTTCAGAATAATTACCCTTTCCAGTAATTCCCCCGGTAAATCAACCCCTTCCCAGTATCTACTTGTACCAATTAAAACACCCTTTTTTGATGATTTATGTTTTGCTAATATTAATTCCGGATTATCTCCTTTTTTATGAAAAATATAATTATCATGTTTAAGATGATTTGCTAGATAATCAATCTGTTCATAGGAAGTTGTTAGAACAATTGTCTTTTTACCATCATCACAAAGCATTTCAATAAGCAAAGCTGTTCTATCTAAAAATTCTTTCTCATTTGGATTCCCCATATCAGAAATACAAACAATTTTCATCTGTTCTTCCCATTTGAAACTTGTTTCATATATTCCACTCATAAAATCTCTGTCTGATAATTTTATTCCTGTTTGTGTTTTGAATAATTCAAATTCTTCATTCACACTCAAAGTTGCGGATGAAAATATTATTGATTTGTCTTCTCCTTTTAACATAAGATTAGAAAATATTTCGCCGGTTTCAATGGGAACTCCAACCAATATAATATTTTCATTTCTGTTTGTTTCATAATAAAATGCATATTCCTCATTTCCTGCATCAGTAGTGACAACAAATGCATCATAAAATGATTGAGATTTTTCCTGTATATATCGCGCCAAATGAAAATACTGTTTTTTGGAAGCAAATTTTTCTTTTATGATATCCATTGCTTCTTTTGATTCTTTCATTAACCTGTAGTATTGAATTGTTATTTTTTTGATTTCTTCGCTATAATCACTCAACAAGCTAACATTGTACTTTTTTCTTCTACCATTTTCAAATGTAATTTTATCCTTTATTGAAAATAAAAGTATTTCATTGCTATTAATTAATTCATTAATAATTACCATAATTTTATTAAAACCATCTTTCAATTCACCATCTTCTTTTGTCATAGTAATATTTCTTATAGCTTTATTTACTCGCTTCTGGAAATAATATAGCATTCTCACTACATATTGGAAATTATATTCATAGGCAAATAAATCTGTAACAACATTTTCAAGATTATGCGCTTCATCAAATACTGCAATGTGGTATTCACCAAAAAATCTATTTGACATTGATGCATCAATAAGTGATAGATAATGATTAGTGAAGATGATTTCGCTTGTTTTTGCCATATTGCGTAATTTTAAAAAGAAACAGTTGCTGCTATACGGACAGTCTTTGTCCATACAATATTCGCTATCTGAAGTAATATCCTTCATATCTGTTTTATAGAAAAATTTCATCTCAGCTAGATCCCCCGATTCATACATTGTCATAAATCCCTCTAAAGCAAGAACCATTAATGGATCAATAAAACTTTTATTATCATAGTATTTTTGAAGGCATAGATAATTACCTATACCCTTTAACACACAAGCAGAAAATGAGATACTGGAAATATCTGCAGCAATAGCTGCATCATTATTAAAAATTTGCATTTGAAGATTCTTTGTATTTGTGGAAATCACAGTTCTTTTTCCATTTTTAATTTCTCCAATACATGGTAGAAGATATGCCAATGATTTCCCTGTTCCCGGAGGTGCTTCTGATATAATTATTTTTCCATTTTCAACGGCATATTTAATATCCTGAATCATATCATTTTGACCTTTTCTTTCTTCCAAATCATTTTGATTATTTTCTTTTGGAATAAAAACTCTAAATGCATCTGTTTTAGACTCTATTGATTTCAATGGTTTTCCACTATTTCTGACTTCACCAATAAATTTTACAAGAAAATCTGCATTACTTGTTAAAATAAATTCATCAATAATATGTGATGGATATGAAAGTATACGATTAGTAAGAGCATTTATAGTAAAATCACTCACTCTATCAAATAAAATTGCGTTTTTTTGTGTTTTAGTAAGTTTTTTAAATATCTGAGTAAGATTATCCAACAGTGGCTCTCATCACTTCTTCCAGCGTTGTAATTCCACTCTTGACTTTTAATAGACCATCTTCTCGCAGCATAACAACACCTTCTTTCCTTGCCTGAAATCTCAAATCATCAGTAGATGCTTTTTTTACAATCATTTCTCTTAATATATGCGAAAGGGGCAAAACTTCGAAAAGGCCTAATCTTCCCTTGTAACCTGAATTACTGCATTGTACACAGCCCTTCCCCGTAAAAAAGGTTCCATCTCTCATATATTCTGGATTAATTCCGAATTTAACAAATTCATCATCAGGAATATCTATTTGAGTTTTGCAATGGGAACAGATCCTTCTCACCAATCGCTGTGCCTGAATTAATATTACTGATGATGCGACCTTGTATTCTTCAAGTCCCATATCAATCATTCTTGCAATAGTTGAAACAGTATCATTTGTATGCATTGTTGATAATACCAAATGACCGGTAAGAGATGCTTTTATTGCAATATCTGCGGTATCCAAATCTCTAATTTCACCAACCATTATAATATTGGGATCTTGTCTCAAAAATGCTTTTAATGCCTTTGAAAAAGTATATCCAATTTTTTCTCTGATAGCTACCTGATTAATTCCCACAAAATCATATTCTACAGGATCTTCGGCTGTTGTAATATTCACATTAGGTGTATTAATTTTGGCAAGAACAGAATACAAAGTTACTGTTTTCCCACTACCGGTAGGTCCGGTTACAAGTAAAATTCCATTTGGTTTAGCAATTGCCTTTGTAAAATCCTTATATGCCTTGGGGGATAACCCAATATTTTCAAGTTTCATTAAAGCAGATTGTTCAGCAATTCTCATTACAATTTTTTCTCCATGCACAGTAGGCATTGTTGATACTCTTAAATCAATTTTTCTATCCAATATTTTCATTCCTATTCTTCCATCCTGAGGTAATCGTCTTTGCGATATATCCAATCCGGACATAATTTTTATTCTTGATGCAATTGCTGGTCCCATTGTATATTGTGGAGACATAATCTCTTTTAATTCTCCATCAATCCTATATCTTATTCTTAGCAATCTACTGTATGGTTCAATATGTATATCAGAGGCGCCTTGCTTTAACCCTTCTGCAATAACTCCATTTACAAGTTTTACAATAGGTGCAGCATCCACTTCAATAAGTAATTGTTGAGTATCAAGTTCCTTTTCTTCTTCTAAAATCTCAATATCCCCTTCATCAATCTGCATTTCGCTTATCACATCTGCTAATGACCCTGATATTCCATAATACTCTTCAATTGCTTTGCTTATAATATTTTCACTGGCAACCATTGGAATCACATTGTATCCGGTTGCAAACTTTATATCTTCAATGGTATAAACATCTACAGGATTTGCCATTGCTACATGAAGAACTTTGCCTATTCTTTTTATTGGTATTATCTGAAATTTCTGAGCCATTTTTGCCTCAACAAGATTTAGAACAAATTCATCAATTTTAATCTCATTAAAATCCACAACAGGCACTTCATACTGCTTCCCTAATGCTGTTGATATTTGCTCATCAGAAACAAATCCCATGCTAACAAGTAAGCTGCCCAATCTTCCACCATCATGTTTTTGTATCTCTAATGCATGCTTTAATTGATCCATTGTTATTAATTCTTGTTCTATAAGTAAATCACCAAGTCGTTTCCACATTTTAATCCCCTTTATTTACTATGACTGATTTTAATGATTTTTCCATTTTCATCTATTACAATTCTCAAAATAGAACGAATAGGTTTATTTTTAATATATATAAATGCATAAACACTTTCCATTTTCTTTTTTCCAATAATGTCCAATTTCTTTGATAATTTACTAATTGCAGTTGATACAGTTTCTTGTATTGGCTTTATCTTTCTAAATTCCGGATAATCTTTGATTACCTTGTTTTGAATTATATTTAATAACTCCTTTTTCTTCATATTTTCCTCAATAATGGATTACCATAAAGATGAAATTCTAAAAGGGTTTTTTTATCATCATTATCCAAAAATCCATATTTTTTGATTCCTTTTCTTGCAAATATTTTCTTTGCTTCTCTTAATGCTTTTCCCGCAGACTTTCCTTTATAGAGTTCCTTATAAAATAAATCAGCAAGTAGATCTGCTTCCGATAAAGGAGGTCTATATGGACCATATGCAGTAGATGTTGAAAGAAGAGTAAATTTAATTCCACCTTTAAGAGCAGAAAGTGCAATGGATTCTTTGTCTCTTTTATTTATAATGAATCCTCCATAACATGCTTCTGATACAAGATAGGTTGATTTGAATCCATCCTTAAATGTTTCAGGCATTAAAACCCGTGGATACTCTTCATCTGAGATTTCATTCTGTTTTGCTTGTCCATACCATCCGGGAATATCCTTTGATCCATGTACATTACAATATATTGTTCCCATAAATTTCTTGAATTTTATTAAACCATTTTTTTTTATTGAAAATGGCGGAGATATTATTATCTCCCCTGTACCCTTTATCTGTTCAAATACTTCAATAGAGGATTTATCCCAAATTGATGCTGTTACCCCCACTTTTTCATTGAAATTTATATTTACATTTTCAAGTATATTCTCAATTTTCTTTAAATATTCGTTTTCCTTTTCATTCTTTGAATGTGGAATTCGTGCAACAGACAAATCAGGAATAAGCATTGCTGCGTCATTGCATGCCCAGAAATTATCTGTATGTACTATCTTATCACCATCATTTACAGGTGATTTAATTGTTTCAAATGGCAGCGTATCATGATTACCTATTAGAATCAGATGTGTATCGTTTGATGAAATTTTATGAATATATTTATGGATTTTTTTTCTTTGTGCTACGGTATGTTCTATGAACAAAACATTATTACATGAGGCAACAAATATATCCTGTATTCTTGTAATTATATTTTTGGAGAAGCGTTTTTGGATTTTTGCCTTATCATACATAACATAAACTTCTTCCTTGAACTCCCCCGTTCCTTTATTAAACATCTTTGAATAATAGTATAAATCTAAAATAAATGCAAGAGAAATTGTGATTTACTTCACTCTGCCTGCCCTGAGTTTACCAAAGGATCATCCCTCTCTCTTGGATTGTCATTGTGATGAACAGAGTGAAGAAGTAATAATTATTCCTGCGATTTACTTGGAATAATCTTACTGAGTATTCATTCTTTATATTCTTTTTTCTTACTCCCCTGTAGGGGCTTTTAACTCGGTGGATTATCAATAATCCAACTTGATGCAGGTATAATGTCTATTTTTATTCCTTCATTTTTTGATTTATATTCTGCTGAATAAGTAATTATGGTCCCATGTCTCAAATTAAAGTGTTTACATGCATTTATTAGCCCTTCAATCTCCCTTTTCTCATTGCTTTTATTTAGATCCAAACACACCTGATAAGTATTTAATTTGTTATTCTTGTCCTTTAGAATAAAATCACATTCTCTATTATTATTATAATAGTGAACAGTTCCCTTTTGTAATAATTCATTATAAACCAGATTCTCAAGTAATCTCCCATTATCCTGTGTTGTATTAGTATTAATATATTTTATAAATCCATTATCAGCACAATATATTTTCCTTTGGGAATTGATTTGTTTTTTAAAAGAATATTCGTATTTCATTATACTCTTCATTAAATAAGTATCATCTAAAAGATTAATAATTTTTTTCACAGAATTTGGACTCTTCAGGTTAATTACTTTTGTCAATGAATTATAACTGAATTTACCGGTTATATTATTTATTAAATACATACAAAGTTCTTCTACCTCATTAATAAATCTGATTTTATTTTTCACAATCACATCTTTGATTATAATATCAGAATACAAATCCCGTATAATATCTCCATCATTGTATCTAATAAGTTCAGGCATACCTCCTTTATGAAGATATTCATCAAACATCTTTGTTAATCGCACCATAGATTTTGATGAAATATTCTTTTCTAAATCAAATTCTTTTATTTTCAGAAATTCCCTAAAATTAAAAGGACGAATTTCAATGTCTGTATGTCTTCCTGTAAGTTTTGTTCCAATTTCCGTTTTAAGTAATCCTGCATTTGAACCAGTAATTATAAACTGAAAACCATCATCGTAAAATCTTCTTATGAATTTCTCAAATCCCTTTGTCTCCTGAATTTCATCAAGTAGAAATACTTTTTTATCTCCGAAATTTTTTAAAAGACATTCATATAAATCCTGAAATTTGTCGCCTGTAAATTCAAGCATTCTTTCATCTGCAAAATTAACAAAGTAAAAATTCTTATCATCAAATAATTCATTTGCAATTTGTCTTAGCAGAGTTGATTTTCCACATCTTCTGATTCCTGTTAGCACAATAACATGAGGGTTTTTTATTTTCTGTTTTATTAGTGAAAGTATTTCCCTCTCAATGCCTTTTTCTTTTCTTAAAAATGACTCCTGCTGATCTATCAGAATTCTTGATAACAGAATTTTATTCATTTTTCTCCTTTCATTTCAAATGCAAATCTTTGCCTTTTTATTTGCATTATAATTGCAAATATACAAAATGTCAAGTGATTTTTTTTCTTGTGATATTTTGAAAATACAGAAAATTGGTAATCAATAATAATCATATTTATACATAGTAATCAAAGAAAATGAAACTTTATATCGGTTATTGTCAGATTTTCAGAGTATTTTATGATACAAAATTAGTCATCTTTAAAGTAATCAGAATCAATATTGTATATTCTATAGTTCTGCTTTAGTGTTACACCTAATTCATTTTCAATCATATATTCTGCAAGTTTTTCTCCATCTATTAAAACTACTGCTGCATTAACATTTTTAATACATTTAAATGCATCTTTAGAAAATTGGGAAGTTGTGATGAAAACACCTTTTTTTGCTTTTTGACCCTCAAGGGCACCAATAAATTTCTGTATTTCTGGACTTCCAACAGTATCTTTCCATTTTTTTGCTTGTATATATATTTTGTCTAATCCAAGTTTATCTTCTTTAATAATTCCATCAATACCTTCATCAGAACCCTTAGGAGTTACTTTGCTATTTTTAACATCATAGGCACCATATCCCATTTTTATAAGTAAATCCAATACTAACTTTTCAAAAAAATATGAAGAACCATCTCTGATTTTTTTTAATAATTGAAGTGATAATTCATTTTTAATTTGATTAAAACCTATTTCTATTAATTCATCAGGGGTTTTGTCTGTTATAGGAATTTCTTTTTCGTCAATTGTGTTTTTTATTGGATTTTTGTTTTTAGAAAAATTTTTAAATTGATTTAAAAATGAAATCGTTATTTTCTCTGGAGGATCATATAAAATAGATTTTCCGTTGCTTGTGATTTGATAAGAGCCATGTTCTGGCGAAGAAAGCAATTCAGCACTTTTTAAGCATGAAATTGCCCAACCAACCCGATTATAATATATATAATTACCTGATGGATGTTTTTCTTTTTGTTCTTCATCTGTAATACTAAAGTGATTTATCATATCATTGCGAATTTGATTGGATGTTTTAATCTCATCATTTTTAAAAGATTGAAGTAATGGTAACATAATTGATAGATAATCAGGTATTATATTATCTCCTTATAAGAAGTTTTTCTTTAGCTTTTTCTTTAAGAAACCTAAGTTGAGCGATTCTTGTATTCATACTTAAAACTATAACATATTTCTATAATTTGTAAAGATTGATATTATTCCTGTTAGTGTAAAAAAAGAGGTGTAAATTCGTTAAAATATAGATATTCAATAAAGAATCTCCCCTACTCTATTTCTTTTAACTAATAACTCCCTTAATATATTCCTTTGTCATTTCCATTTGTGGATTTTCAAATATTTCTTCTGCAGGTCCATGTTCAATAAGTTCTCCAAGATAAAGAAAAGCCACATAATCTGCAAGGCGTTTTGCCTGTCTTAATATATGTGTAACTATTATAACAGTATAATCATTTTTTAATGCAATAAATCTTTCCTCTATATGTTTACTGGATTTCGGATCAAGGGCAGAAGTTGGTTCGTCTCCTAAAATAATTTCCGGTTCAACAGCTAATCCCCTTGCAAGACATAAGCGCTGCTGCTGCCCCACCGACAGTTTTGATGCAGGAGAATGTAATCTATCTTTAAGTTCATTCCATAGATTTGCTTCAATAAGATATTTTTCAACAATTTTATCTAATTTTTTCTTATCATTTATACCATGAATTCTTGGTCCATAGGCAACATTATCAAATATTGACATTGGCAGAGGATAGGGCTTTTGTGAAAGCAGTCCCATCTTTTTTCTTATACTGTTCACATCTGCTTTTTTATCAAATATATTTTCCCCATCAACTAATACTTTGCCTGACACCTTCACATCTTCTATTGTATCAATTAGTCGATTAAATGATTTTAATAGAGTAGTTTTTCCACAACCGGATGGACCAATAATTGCAGTTATTTTTTTATCGGGAATATCAATTGAAACATTTTTAAGTGCCTGTTCTTTCCCATAAAATACATTAAGATTCTGTACACTTATGTGTGTTTTGAATTCCACTATAGCTCCTATTTAATTATATATTTGGTATATTTTCTAATGAGAAATCTTGATACAATACTGATTATGAGAATTATCACAGTTAATATAAATGCTGATGCATATGCTCGTTCCTGCACTTCAGGAAAGGGAGTGCCTAATTGAAAAAAGATTGCTAATGGTAAAGTCGCAACAGGATCAAGTAATGAAGTAGGAATATTATCAGTAAAACCAGCAGTAAATATTACAGATGCAGCATCTCCTATGCCTCTTCCAAATGAAATGAGAACAGCAGTAAGTATTCCCGGAAGTGCCTGCCTTACAATAACCTTAAATGCAGTTTCAATTCTATTTGCTCCAAGTGAATATGATGCTTCCAATAATTCTAATGGTATCATTTTTATTGTTTCATCCATTGCTCTTGTCATAATAGGAAGAATCAATAATGATACGGCAATAATACCACCAAGTAATGATGCCTTTAATCCAAAATAGAGCATAATAATAAACCCAAATGCTCCATACACAATTGAAGGAACACCCCATAATACATCAAGAGAGAACCGGGTAAACATTACTATTTTTGAGTTCTTTTTTGCATAAACCTTGAAGTATAATACTATTGGTAAAGCAATTATAAAGGCAAGAACAGTAGCACCCCCTGCTAAGTAGAGAGAACCAATAATGGCATTAAGTATTCCACCTTCCTTACCAAGATAGTATCCACCCTTTGGTGTTTGCGATATCATTGACCAGTCCATTGCGGGTAAACCCTTAACAATAATTGTGAATAATATAAGCAGAAGAATTATTAGAATTACAATTGTTGAAAATATCATTAATATTCTAAATATAGTTTCCTCTATCCGATTTTTATTCATTTTATTGCGTACTCCTTTCTACCTTTATTAACACAATTCTTGATATAATATTAAAAAATAATACCACAAGAAGCAGTACAAGAGATGCAAGCATAAGTGCGGAATCATATAAAGGAACAGACAACATTTCTCCATAGTTATTGGCTATTAATGCGGGTAATGGATATCCCGGATCTAATGCCGAGGACGGGATTTTAGCTACATTGCCCGCCACCATAAGTACTGCCATTGTTTCACCAAAAGCTCTTGATAATCCCAATACAATTGCTGCAATTACTCCTGGCATTGCTTTTCTGATAACAACATATTTCACTGTTTGCCATTTTGTTGCACCAAGTGCTAAGGATGCTTCTTTCATCCCTTTGGATACAGAACCAAATACCTCAAGAGAAATATGTATAATTATTGGAAATACCATTATTGATAAAACAATACCTGCCGATAACACGCTATAACCCGTTGAAAATGTACCAAAAAATGGAGCAATATGATTTTTTATTAATGGGACTATAACAAGAACACCCCATATTCCATAAACCACCGAAGGAATACCTGCAAGTAGATCTATAAGTGGTTTTGTCCATTCCCTGATAAATTTTGACGCATATTCCGATAAATATATTGCGGAAAGAATTGAAAATGGAATTGCTATAATCACTGCAATTCCTGTTACCCACAATGTGCCCATTATAAATGGTAAAAAACCAAATTCCCCTTTTAATGGGTGCCATGACAATGAAAAGATTAATTCCCAAAATGGTTTTACCTCTAATATTGGTTTTGCCTTTATATATAATGCAAAACCCATTATAAGAATTATTACTCCGGAAAAAATTACAAGTATCAGCATAATTTTCCCGGCAAATTTATCTTTTAATATTCTATTGTTTTTCATATTATTTTATCTTATCCATTGTAGGGACACATCGTGATGTGCCCTCTTTCTTATTTTTCTTTGTCATTCCGCACTTGAAGCATATTCCGAAAAATCTGAGGAATATGTTAATCTTTGGAATCCAGTATTTTCCTGCCTGCCATGAGCGTAGTCGAAGGGTCATTGCAAATCCGCCTTGCAGATGTGGCAATCTCCTTGTCAACTATTCATTCTTTCATCTTTTTCTTCTCTACCATAGGGGCGAGTCATTTTCTCCTTTTCTGTCATACTCGTGAAAACGGGTATCCATCTTATGTTTTCTTCATTTTTCTTTAATAGCATGCCAGAAACAAGCATACTAAATACTTTTACTTTCTTCCAGTTTCTTTAATTCTTGTTCAATCCTATCTTCAGTTAAATTAATATAGCCCGCCTCTGAAACAAACTTTTGCCCATCTGTTAAAACCCATTTAATAAATTCAATAACTATTTTTCTTTCGGGTTTACCCTGACAAACAAAATACAAATCCCTTGCAGGTGGTGATGGATACTTTCCAATAGTAATGGCATTAACAATATCATCTCTATTAGTGTAAAAATTCTCATCCTCATCTATTGTTCCATTACCATTAATATCAATTGGCAATACTCTGATTCCGGGAATCTGCTCTTTAGTTTTTGTATCATATGCATAATTAATATTATTGTATCCAATTCCTAAATTATCCTTTTTAACTGCCTCCGCAAGTCCAGGATCCCCATACACACCAACACCCATTAAATCATCCTGATGTTTGCCAAGATATTTTGCCCATGTTTCAGCAGCACCGCAGGCATCGGACCTAGTATATACATGAATTTTGTTTTTTCCTGTTGTTTTGTTAATCATTGATAATGCCTGTTCCCAATTATCAATACTTTCTGTTATCCAAATATTTACAAACATATCTTTACCTATTCCAGTTTTATTAATTTTATCAATAAATGGATTGTTCTCATTGATTGTCGGCACAACAGCATCTTTTGTAACTGCCACATACCATGCTCCCTTTTCAATCTCAGCATCATAGATATCTCTTGAAATATTTCCAATATCAACAATTTCTGCTAATGCATCAGCCATTCCTTTACCCGCTCCACCCGCTGCAATATCAATCCTTATATTTGGATGAATTTTCTGAAATTCCTCTGCCCATTTAACTGCCATAGGATATAATGCCCATGCACCTGACATAGTTATTCTACCTGATAATGTTCCATCCTTACTTACTTCCTGCATCCTTCCATTGTTTATAATAATTCCCAATGCAATTATTATTATAATTACAATTACGCCAACTAAAACTTTTTTCATTTTATTTCCTCCATTTACAGATTATATTTTAAACTTGTGCCAATAATATTTAGATGTACCAAATTGCCTTGACTTATAGCACTCTCAAAAACATACACAATTCCTGCACTTATATTTCCTATAATATTAAAATCTATACCACTATAAATACGATTTTTATTCAGAATCTTTGCATTTATATCATAGAAAAATTCTTCTGCAATATATGGCTGAATGTTGAATTTAGTGAATTTTGGGAATTTAATTATTGATTTATTTATATATCTAAATGATGTTCCGCTTTCTCTAATACGAAATTCAATACGATGTGCATTACTCAAAGATAATTCAGTAATTTTCATTCTAAACTTTGCATTAAGATGTGGGCGATATTCTATCTGCCAATTATTATTCCTGACTTCATTCACATGTCTATAGTACGGACTAAATACAAACCAATTATTTATTGCCCAATCAAAACCAATGTCAAAATGTGTATAATAATGATTATTATTAGTAATATCATATCGCACTTCCGGTTTAACCTTAAAATCAACATTATTGCCTGCAGAGCTAATTATCTCATAATGACTGCGATACTCTATTGCAATTATATTTATACTAAATATTAAGAGAATAAAAAGCATTAAAAAAATTCTTTTCATTTATATATCTCCTTTGTTTAGTAGGGGCACGGCGAGCCGTGCCCTCTTTCTTTATACCCTGAGTTTACCAAAGGGTCATTGTGAATCTGTTCTTGGGTGTCATTCCGCACTTGATGCGGAATCCATCTTATATTTATCTGCATTTTCTGTATTTGATGACTCTTCAAACTATCAATGCTTTTTGCAGATATCTTCAAATGTAACCCCTTCAAGTATTTCACTTATTGAATTTCTCACATCAAGCATTGTGCTTTTTAATTTGCAATGCTTTTCTCTTGGGCATTTAACATGTGCAAGTTGACTTACGCAGCCCACTGGAGCAAGCGGTCCATCAATGGTTCTTATCACCTTAGCAAGAGTAATATCCTTTGGATGTTTTATTAATCTATATCCACCCTTTGCACCTCTTTTACTTTCAAGTAATCCTGCTTTTTTCAGGTCAAGAAGGATCTGTTCCAAAAACTTTACAGGTATTGCTTCTCTTTTTGATACCTCTTTGATCTGCAATGGTTCTCTGTTATAATTTAACGACAAAACAATCATTGCTCTTAAAGCATATTCACCTTTTTTTGATACTTTCATTTTTTCACACCTATCCTTTTTATTCTACTATCTCTATCTACTTTATAGACATTATAGGGATTAAGCGATTTCATGTCAAGAGAAATCTAATTATTTTATGTTTTAAGGAAATTTAAAATATTATTATCTTTCTTGAAATTGTATTGTTTTCTGTTTTCAGATTAATAAAGTATATGCCTTTGGGATAGGCGGACAAATTGAGTTTGTATGTTCCCTGTTTGTTATGGGTTTTGTTTGTTATCTCTCTACCTGTTATATTATAAATAGATAAATTTGTTTGTTGATTATTTGGAACTGAATAAAATATATCCATTGTTGTTAATTCATAATTGATAATAAATT
>CBDUZN010000007.1:0-26346 GCA_965371715.1 uncultured bacterium
GATCAATTTTATCAATTCATTATTACAAATGGACCAAAAGTCATTACCAATCTTGTTGTATTCCTATTAATACTGCTTTTGGGAAGGATCATTATTTCTTTAATAGAAAAGAGCACAAACAATATCTTAAAAAAGAACAAAAAAACAAGTGTAATCTTACGAAAATTTATTACCAGTTTAGTTAATAAAGGATTATGGATTGTACTTTTCATGATTGCTCTTCCAAAGATTGGTGTTAATGTTGCCCCTCTTATTGCAGGAGTGGGAGTTGGCGGTTTTATTATTGGTTTTGCTTTTCAGGATTCACTATCTAATCTTGCAGCCGGCTTTATGCTTCTTATTAATCAACCATTTCAGATAGGTCATTTTGTTGATATTTCCGGTTATACTGGCTCTGTTAAAGAAATGAATATTATATCAACAACTTTACTTACACCTGATAATAAACGGATCACCTTACCCAATAAATCTGTTTGGGGTAACCCTATTACTAATTATTCTGCTATGAAACATAGAAGAATAGATTTGTCGGTAGGAATATCATATAATGCCAATATAAAACTTGCAAAAGATACAGTTAATCAAATAATCAATGCACATAATAAAGTTATTAATGATAAAGGAATCACTGTTGAGGTTTCTGAATTAGCTGAATCATCGGTAAAATTTGCAGTGAAAATGTGGGTAAAAACAGATGATTACTGGAATGTGTTTTTCTATATGAATGAAAAAATAAAAGAGGAATTTGATAATAAGGGTATTGAAATCCCATTTCCTCAATTGGATGTACATATCAATAAAAGCACATAAAAAAAGGGCTCTTAAGAGCCCTTTTTTTATTCAAGCATTTCATTAACTATATCTAAATCATCCTTAACCTGTAAAGTCATTTCATCATAGGCTCCCAATGCCTTTTTATAAAGTTCATATGCTTTTTCCATATTTTCCTTTGAAACATTATACTGTTCAATTGAAAATTGCGCTAATGCTTTATTATACAGTGAATTAGGAATATTGTTTCTGTAATCTTCATCCATTTTATAAAAATATGTAATTGCTTTATCATAATAATCAACTGCTTTCTTAAACTCACCCTGCTCATCGTAAAGTACTCCAAAATCATTGTACATTACGCCAATATCCTGAATATTGTCATCCGGGTTTAATAGATAAATACTTAATGATTGATTATAATATTTTTCTGCATTATCAAAATCACCTGCCACATTATAAAAGTATCCAAGATCTCTTAAGTCCAAGGCAACCTGACCATCATTTTCGCCATAGCACTTCTTTTCATATTCTATTAGGGTTTTCATTGTTTTAATAGCATCATCATATTTTTCCTGATAAAAATATGCATTTGATAAATCAAATAAAGATAGAATAATATCCTCTTCATTGTCTTCCGTTAAACTACTTTTAAGCAGTTTATCAACTGATAATTTAAGATATTCTTCTGCTTTTGAGTAATCCCCGGAATCAAGATATGCACTTCCAAGGTTTCCTGCAATAATTCCAACATTGTTATCCTGGTCACTTCCTATTGCTTTTAAAATATCAATTGATTTTGTATAATAATCACAAGCATCTTCATAATTACCAAGTGCTGATGCAAAAAGTCCCATATAATTCAATGCAAGTCCACTTTGTGCAGATTTCTTTCCATAAAGATTATTATTGGCAATCAATGCCTGCTTTGCAACTTCAAGACCTTCTTCATCTTCAGCATTAGCATACATTTCTGAAATAATGCTGTGATTTTCATCCCAACTGTTCTTTGTATAATCCGTTGCATTAAGAATTAATGCAAAAGAAAACAAAATAACAACAAAAAATAATAATTTTCTTCCTTTCATTTAGACCTCCTTAGAATTATTAATTTATTTTATATGATTTTTCAATAAAATGCAATTAAAAAATATTTTTGATGAATTCTTCCTTATCAAATAACCATAAATCACTGCTATTTTCTCCTGTTCCTATAAATGAAACAGGAATCCCGAATTCGTCTGCAATGGAAATCACTGTTCCACCCTTTGCTGTTCCATCAATCTTTGTTAAAAACAAAGCATCGGTCTTTAAGGCATTACTAAATTGTTTTGCCTGAGAAACCGCATTATGTCCTGTTGTTCCATCAATAACAAGCATTGTGAAAAGATTAATATCTATAAATTTATTTCTTAATACATTATCAATTTTCACAATCTCTTTCATCAGATTCTGATTTGTATGCATTCTACCTGCTGTATCAATAATCAATATATCATATTTGTTTTTTAAAGCATATTCATAGGATACATAAGAAACAGCTGCCGGATCCTTTTCATGTTCACTGATATATATATCAACGCCTGTTTTTTCAGACCATATCCTTAATTGCTCATCAGCTGCTGCTCTGAATGTATCAGCAGCTGATAGTAATATTTTATTAAAACCCTTGTTTTTATAATAATGTGATAGTTTCGCAATTGATGTTGTTTTCCCAGACCCATTTACACCATATATCATTATAACAATAGGTTTTTTCTCATAATTTGGATATATTGGGTCAGGTAAAAGATTTATTAATATTCTTGTTAATTCCTGTTTAAATTGTACTGGATCTGTAATAAGATTCTTTTTCACCGATGATTTTAATTTGCTAACAATCTTTTCTGTTGTTGATAAAGAAATATCAGCTAATATTAATTGTTCTTCAATTTCCTCAAAATACTCTTGTGAACCGCCCTTAAATGCGGTGATAAGATCTCCGATGGGTAATTTGGCTTTTTGAAAAAAAATCTTTATTTTATTGAACATTTTCTTGATGAAATCTTTTGGCAACTGTTTGAAGATTCAATGATACAATGGTTGTTACTCCGGATTCTTCCATTGTAACTCCAAAAAGATAATCACAGAACTCCATGGTTCTTTTATTATGTGTAATAAGAATAAATTGGGTTTTTTCTCTGAATCTTTGAAGTAATTTAATGAAATTCTCAACATTCGCATCATCCAAAGGACCATCAATTTCATCCATAATGCATACAGGAGTGGGCCTCACCATATACATTGAAAATAAAAGAGTAATAATCATCATTGCCCTTTCACCATCAGATAGCATCACAAGTTTATCTACCTTTTTTTCCTTTGGTTCAAATACTATCTGTATTTCAGAATGAAGTGGATTATTTTCATCAGATAGAATAATGTCTGCATGCCCTGATTGGAATATATCGTAAAATAATTGCTTGAAATTTGTCCTTATAGTATCAAAATACTGAGCAAAAATAGTTTTTGCCTTTGCATCAAGCGTTTTTATTGTTTTTTCCAGATTTTCCCTTGCTTGAAGAATATCATTCTTCTGTGCACTCATTTTTTCAAGCCGCTCTTCCGTTTCCTGAAATTCCTGAAATGCCAATTGATTTATTGGTTCCATTCTTATCATTTTCTCTTTTAAATGATTTAATTCTTCTTCACCTGTCTCTTTATATTTTTCTATCAATTCATATTCAATTTCAAAATCTTCATCTATTTTTTCTTCATCAATCCCCTTTTCAGTTGAATGCTTTTCCTTTTCAATCAATAATTGCTGCTTATCTTCCTTAAATTCATTTATTAAAATCTGCTTCTCTTCTTCGTTCTCAGTCAAATCATCAATACTTATTTCTATTTCTGATTCTTTTGCTTCTAACTCATTAACCTTTTTTGCCGAACCCATAAGTAATGTTTGGGATTTTTGCATTTCCTCTCTTTTCATTTCAACATCTTTATCCAATGCTATTGTCTGATTCTTTAATTCATCTGTTTTTTCCTCGCTGCTCATTATTTCTTCTTCCGCTGTTTGAATAGTTTTTTTAAGTTCTTCCATCTCTTTTTGAAGAAGTAATGTTTCATTTTCACTATCTTTTAGAATTTTTTCAAGTTCATCTTTTCTATTATTAAAAATTATATATTTTTCTTTTGTATTATTATAATCATTTTCTCTTCCAATTATTTCATTTTCACTATTTTTTAATTTATTTTCACATTCTGTTTTCTCACTTATATTCTTTTCTGTCTTTTCCTCAATATTGGATGTTTCTGTCTGCATTTTATTAATCAATATTTCTATTTTACTAATTAAGTTATTCCCTGATTCAATCCCTGTTTTTATTGCCTCTATGCTTCTTCCGGTAAATTGATTCTTTTGTTCATTTTCTGTTATACCCTTTAAAATACCTTCTCTTTCTTTTGAAGTAGTTTCAATGTCAGAAATAATTGATTCTCTTTTTTGTTTAATATTTGCTAATTCTATTTCAATTTTCTGATTTTCTTTTTCTATATCAATAATCTTATCTTCGAAATTCAATGTTTCTGTTTCACCGGATTTAACAAATATTCCTGCAGGTGTTTTAACTATGCCGTTTTTTGTTATATAATAACATTTATTGTCTGTTTTGTAGATATCCTCATCATTATCAATTATAACAAAATTTGAAAGCACATTTTTAATATAATCAGGTGCATCAATAAATTTATCCAATCCATTCTTATAGTCACCATGCATAATGTTTTTATCCATTATTACAAAGCTCAATAATCCTGTATCTGTTTTTATAATTTTTTCTATATTATCCACAGAAACAATAAATGTATTGAGAAAATATGATAAAGCGAATTTAACATATGATTCATATTCTTTATCTGCTTTAATCATATTCCTCATCAAACTTACTTGTTCTCCAATGATTTCCTCAATTTCTGCAAATGAAGAATTATTTTCTTTCATTCTATTTCTTAATTGATTGATATATGCACTGTTCTCAGTTGATTTATGTCTTATATTATCATACTCCGACCTCAATTCATTTTCATTTTTCTTTAATACAATTAACTTTTCATTTATACTTTCAAGCATTTTATTTAATTTATTAAGTTCTTCTTTCTGTTCATTATATTTTTTTACAGTATTTTCAAGTTCAAAACTCTTTTCTTTCAATTTCTTTTGTTCATTTTCCTTTTCCAAAATCTTTTCATTATACTGTGATCTTATATTATCTATTTTGTATTTTAAGGTCTTATTCTCAGATTCAAGAATAAGAATTCTATTTCTATTTTGTCTCAATTCATCTTTAAAACCATTAAATTCCTTTTCCTGCTCTCTATATAGAATTTCAATTTTATTATTCTTATCATCTGCTATTTGCTCTACAATTTCTTCTTTCTTTTCAATTAATAGTGTGAGTTTATCATTATACTGTTTCTGTCTCTCTTTTCTTAATGGTTGTTCATTAATCTGCTTTTCTCTGTTTTCCTTAATAAAGGTAATTCTTTCACTATTATGTTTTATCTGTTGTTCAGTAAGTTTTATTTCAGAATTGATCTCATATGTCTTTTCCTGAATCTTCTCTTTTTCACTAATAGCATTTGTTAATTCCTTAAGAACGCTGCGCCTTTCTTCCTTATGAGAATTCAGTTTTTCTTTTATTGTTTCTAAATCCTTTGCTAAAACATTTATTTTTTCATTCTTTACTAATAAATCTTTATCAATATGTTCAATTTTTTCATCATATCTAATCATCTTCTCTTTTAATACATATTGAGTAAGATTTTCTACAATTGCTTTATACTTATTATATCTGCTTGCGCTATTTGCCTGTCTTTTTAATTCCCTATGCTGCTTTTCAACTTCTGCAATCAAATCATCTATTCTGTAAAGATTTTCCTGTGTTTGAATAAGTTTTCTTAATGTTTCTTTTCTTGATTGTTTATATTGAGAAATACCGGCAGATTCTTCAAAAAGATTTCTCAATGCATCGGGTTTGTTATTAACAATATCCTCAATAAGGGATCTTTTAAACAATGAATATGATTTTACCCCAAGGCCTGCTTCATAAAGCATTTTTTGCAAATCTTTAAGACGAACAGATTCTTTATTGATAAGATACTGTGATTCACCTGTTCTGTATAATTTTCTCTCAAATTCAATTTCAGAGAAATCAAGTGGTAATTCACCATCATTAATGAACTTTAATGATACATCGGATAGATTTGATGGTTTTCGCTTATATGTGCCATTAAAAATCAAATCCTCCATTACGGATGCCCTTAATTCTTTGCCTGATTGTTCCCCAAGTACCCATCTTATTGCATCAACAACATTACTCTTACCACTACCATTGGGTCCTACAAAGCCTGTTATTCCCCTGTTAAGTTTCAGGTTAATTGGATCGGGAAAAGATTTAAACCCATAAAGGCGAACTTCATTTAAATACAACAATCCTCCAGAAATTAATCAATAACTTATACCAAAGAATTAGGTAACAGTCAAGATAATTAATTATTATGTAATTACCATTAAAAAATGTTCCCCTTAAACTTTGAGTACATTCTGAGTAATTTGATGTCTGTATTGAATCTTGTTGATTATTTTTGTCCGTGTATTCCTCTTTGGAAAGGTTTATTCCGAGTAATCCGAGGAATAAATTACGCAAATCATTATCATTATTATTTCTTTTTCCGCTCCGTTTCTTCCTCTTTGGAAAGGTGAGGACTGTTTACTCTGGGGTATATTCTGAATAAATTGAGGAATATATTAAACAGAACACAACCCGAAGGGTATTCCTATATCCCGATCTCTATTCCAGAGCTCCTCAGAGTAAATGTACATTCTGAGTAATTCGAAGAATGTATTACGCATTAGTAATTCAAGGAATATATTGATTATATTGGTTGTCTTCCTCCGCAGAAAATTTTTCTTGATGTTTCTTCCTCACTGGAAAGTAGGGACATATTCCGAATAATTTGAGGAATACATTGCTCTTCTTTCTTGTCTTCCTCCGCTTCTGTCATGAATAATGTGGAATAGCGTTTAGAAAGACCATCCTATTTGAAATGAATGTTCTGAATAACTACAATATGGATTTGAAGAGACTAATTGTTTATAATAGTATTTAAAATTTAGAATATTCTCTGATATGTCAAAACTCTGCTTAACTGATATTGATATTATTTTATCCTGTCTATTTGAATTATTAAAGTCCGTACTATCACTATTTAAGTAAATTGATTCAATCAAAAATGTTTCTTTATATTGCCTATAATCAAAAGATGCATTAATCTTTAATTCCTTTCCCAATAATTTACTTAATGTTAATCCACCCTTTATTCCTCTACTATCATAATAATAATCATTAATAAATGAATCATCAATATAATATGGAAGAGAATCTGAAAAATTGAAGATATAGTGACCGGATAATGATATACCAATTTGATTAGTTAAACCATAGCTTATTAGTGGTTTAATGCCTATTTTCTTTCCCAATGTGTTAAGATTGATAAATTGCATATATCCACCCAAAAGATTTATATGGAAAGATACATTTATATATGAATATAATAATAATGCAATATTATTCTCTATCATAATTTTATTTATTTCCTCTCTATATGGATATATATCCAGAAATAAGTCATTTCCTGTTTTTATTAATATATAATCATTAAATTGTTTTCTATAATCAATGAAAATCCCTGGAGATGTTACTATATTATCCATATAATCAATCATATAGAAATCGGAATAATCATATAAACCGTAAAATATTTGGGCATTATTTAAAAAAGCATAATACTGGAATAAGAAATCAGCTGAAAATCTTACAGCATTATTATTAATAAAAGGCAAATTAATTGCTCCATCAATAAATATATCAGGTGAAATATTTTCCCATTGTTTTTGTAAGATCAAATTAACACCCAAATCAGGTTGTTTATCATTTGAAGCAAACATATTGGATATACTCCAAAATGATATTTCATTTGCCGTAAGTATATTTAATAGTAATATTATTAATAGTATTATATATTTTTTCATTAATCACTTTTTGTTTATTTCTTACCTTTAATACGCAATTTTTTCTTTCTATTGTCACATACTCCATCATTATCATCATCAATAAACCTATCATACATTTTATCATAATGATGTTTTCTGTAATTATCATCCATAAAATCATGATTATTATCAATAAATGAATCAATTGTCATAGAATATTCCTCTATAATAATTCCATACTTATATCCGCAATAATTACCCTTTTTGTAATATGATCCTGTAATATCATTATAATTATTATTATCAATATCTATAACAGGTATTTTTTTTGATTGAGTGTAAACATCATTTACTCCATCACCATCATAATCACAGAATATATCATTTATGTTATTATTATCCTCATCAATAAACTCAATATTTGGAATAACAATAGTTGAATCAATATCATTAATACCATCTCCATTTACATCTCTGAATAGATCATTAATACCATCTACATTATTATCTGCATAATAACAATTTGATGCATCATTTCTACTTCCCATTGCCCACAAAGCATTAAAGAAACCTATAAAAATAAAAATCTGTATTAAGGTTTTCATAATATTAAATTATACACTAAAGAGGGTGGCAATGCCACCCTCTTTAGCTTTTTATGAAAAGAAGGAAGGGGGTTCTTACTTTTTTGTTTTATCACCGTTTTCATTATTTCTGTTTCTTTTTGTATTGCCTTCACTTTCACCTGTTCCATTGTGTTTCCTATTGTTTTTTCTATGATGATAACGATTTTGTTTTTGGGTTTCATTGCAATCATTGTCACAGATACCATCTCCATTTTCATCAACAAAATTTCTGTTCTGATACCTATGCTGTTCATTATTCTGATTCCTATCTTGATTCTCATCATCTGCAAATACAGTTAATGAAGAAAGTATAAGTATTGCGATCAGGGTTGCAGTGATTATTTTTTTCATTTGAACTCCTTGTTTATTTTCACTCTATAGTCGCAATCTATATGCCATTTGTAACTCACATTATTGTTTAAGATAGGATTGTTGTGATTGAATGTTTCTAACATTTTTGTAATAATTATCACATTTTTGTAAAATATGGGCTATAAAATCTCTATATTATACTTTTCAATCTTATATCTTAATTGTCTTTCTGTTATATTTAATTCATTTGCTGATTTCCTAATTGAATAATTGCTTCTTTTTAGAGATTCAATAATCATCTTTTTTTCAAGATTAATAACAGCATTTTCCATATTTATATTATTTATATTATGTTCACTTTCTTTCTTAATAATTAGATCCTCTTTATTAATAATAGTATTTTCATTCAATATTATTGCCCTTTGTATGATATTCTGCAATTCCCTTATATTGCCTGGAAAATTATATTTCTTCAATTCTTTCATTGCATCCATAGTTATTTCCTTAATATTCCTATTATTCTCTATATTATATTTCTCAATAAAACTCTCTACAAGCAATGGAATATCCTCTTTTCTCTGTCTTAGGGGAGGTAATTCAATATTGATAACATTAATTCTGAAATACAAATCATTTCTAAATTCTCCATTGCTAACCATTTTATCTAAATTCTTATTAGTAGCAACAACTATTCTTACATCACTCTTGATTGTTTTTGTGCCGCCAACTCTTTCAAATTCACCTTCCTGCAGCACTCTCAACAATTTTACCTGCATGACATTGCTTATTTCTCCTATTTCATCAAGAAAGATTGTTCCATCATCTGCAATTTCAAAGCGTCCTATTTTCCTTTTGTCCGCTCCGGCAAATGCACCTTTTTCATATCCGAATAATTCACTTTCCAATAGATTTTCATTCAATGCGCCACAATTTACTGCAACAAAAAGATTATCCTTTCTTTCACTATTATCATGTATCAATTTTGCAATCAATTCCTTTCCGGTTCCGCTTTCTCCGGTTATAAGAACCGGTGCCTTTGTTTTTGATGTTTTATATGCAGTATCAATTATATCCTGCATAATTTTACTTTTATATATAATATTATTATTGAAGGATAATTTTTCTTTAAGTATTGTATTTTCAGTTTGTATTTTCATCATATTTGCTGCTCTCTTTATTTTATACTCAAGATCATCCAAATTAATAGGTTTTGAAATATAATCAAATGCACCCTTTTTTACTATTTCAACACTTTCTTCTAATGATGCATATGCAGTAATAATAATAAACATTGTTTTTATTTGCATTTTATTAATATAATTTAAAATATCTGAACCTCTTTTATTATTCAACTTCATATCACTGATAATTACAGAATATAAATTGTTATCAATCTTTTCAATTGCTTTTTCCACACTATCAGCTTCATCAACATAATATTTCCTCTTTCTTAGAAATGCAGATAAATTTTTTCTTTGAATTGATTCATCTTCAACTATGAGTAACTTTATCAATTATTCCTCCATCTTTATTGAAAATCATTCTTATTTTCGTTCCTTTACCAAATTCACTGTTAATTTTAATATCAGCATTATGATTCTTAATAATTTTATAAACGGTTGACATTCCAATCCCGGATCCATTTTCCTTTTGTGTAAAATAAAGGTCAAAGATTCTTTTTAGTGTTTCACTATCCATTCCCTTTCCATTATCATTTATTTCTATTATACATTTTTCATTGCTTTCTATTATAATATTGATTTCACCATTGTTTTCTATTGATTCAATACTATTTGTAAGAATATTATTGAATGCAATTTTCATATATTCCTTATCAGCAAATATATTACAATCACATAAATCCATTTTTAAATTAATCTTATTCTCTAAAAAGAATACCCTGAACTGTAATACTGATTCATTGATTATATCCTTAATATTTATTGATTCAAATTTACAATCAATTGGTTTTGCAAATTTGGTAAAATCAACAATTCTTTTATTCATTCTATTCACTTCATCAAGCGTATCTTTAAGCATATTAGCATAATCGGTTTCAACTGGTATTTCCTTTAATATTCTTTGTACTACTATAGATATTCCATTTAATGGATTTTTTAGTTCATGAGCAACTTTGAATGATAATTCCGAAAGTAATACCTGGTTTTCCCTTAATTGATTGTCTTTTTTTAGTTTTTCAATTTCAGTAAAATCATTAATTGTAATTATCTTTTTATTATTATCCTTTAATATTATTGAAGAACATAGAAGATGTTTATCTCCATATATTATTTCAAAATCCTGAAATGTATTTTCAGAATAATAAATTTCTTTGATTTCCGGATTGTTTTCAATAATATCTTTTATATTATTTATATTTTCAATATTTAGAATTTTAAGTAAATTAATATTGAAATTTATTATATTATTATTTCTATCAAGTATCATTATGCCATCATTCATCAATTCAAAATATCCTGCCCTTTCCTTTTCTTTATCAAGAAGCATTGCAGATGATATTGCATTTCTTGAATAATAAAAAATTATTATAATTATCAATAATGCAAATGAAATAATAGTAAATAGTGTACTGAAAAAGATTATTCTTGATTCTTTCATTGCATTATCAATTGGCTCACTTACAAATCCAATCCTTAAAACAGTATTGCTTTCAATAGGAGAAATAAATTCATATATTTCTTTATTCCTTAATTTATACAATCTAAAATAATCAGACATTTCAACAATTGAATACATTAATGCTGAATCCCCGCTTATGCTTGATAAACTGTCAATGCTTGTTGTTGCCATAATTATTCCAAAATTATCCTGAATAACAACATATTCAATTGATGGGATATCTCCTATTGTTTGTATATATTTCCCTGCTCCGCTGATTTTTTCAATATTAGTATATAATTCTTTTGATTTTGATATAGAATGCACACTCTTCCCTATGCTATATTTTATAATAAATGAATCTATATGGGAAATTTCTGAAAAATAGAAACCTTTTGTTTCTATTTTAACATTTTCTTGCTTACTCTGAATATTAAATCTATCCTCTATATCTTGAATCATTTCTGAATAAATATAGTCCTGCACACTATTTGTAATATCTATATTATTATAAATAGCAACTTTTATTATTTCTGAAAGGGTTTTACCATTATGATAATAACTTTTTTTCATATTTTCCGCAAGACTTCTATATTGAATGAACATATATAAAAGCATAGAAATATTTATAACAATTATAATTACAGTAATTATACTACTTACCCAAATTAATTTCTTTTTCATAATTATTTATTATATGTAATTCAAATATGTAAATCAAGAGTTTAGAGTTTATTATGTAGTTACCATAAAAAATGTTCCCTCAAACTTTGAGCATATTCCGAATAATCTGAGGAATATGTTAAGCAACACAAATCATTATCATTGTTTTCTTTTTCTTTGGAAAGGTGAGGACTGTTTACTCTGGGGTATATTCTGAATAAATTGAGGAATATATTAAACAGAACACAACCCGAAGGGTATTCCTATATCCCGATCTCTATTCCAGAGCTCCTCAGAGTAAATGTACATTCTGAGTAATTCGAAGAATGTATTACGCATTAGTAATTCAAGGAATATATTGATTATATTGGTTGTCTTCCTCCGCAGAAAAGCAGTTGTATATTCCCGAGTAATTCAAAGGGTTGTCATAAAACTCTTTTAAATCTTTGTTCATTACCAATTAATTACACTAAATATACTAACAAATATTATATTTCTTCGTATTAATAATAAAGACCCCCGCTGTTCTTTACAGAACAAGGACGCTGCCTTCGTCTTAGGGGTTTTTTATGCAGGGACGGTTTTCCGTCCCTGTTCAATTTTTTATCTTGTATAAATATCAATAAATTACTATAATAATAATTATGAAAAACCCGTACTTTGTTTATGAGAATAATTCATTAAGAACAATTGATCAGAGGAAATTGCCCTTAATTGAAGATTGGATCCAATTAAAGACCATTGATGATTATTTTGCAGCAATAAAGGAATTAAAGGTCAGGGGAGCACCTGCAATAGGAGTAACTGCTGCCTTTGGTGTCTTATCGGCCATTTCAAATGAAAATTCAATTGAGAAAATCAGAGAAAAGGGTTTTTCTGCCATTCAAACATTATCTAAATCCAGACCAACTGCTGTTAATTTGTTCTATGCACTTAATAAAATAAAAGCAATTTTAAATGATTTGGATGTTAAGGATGTTCAAAAATTCAAGGATACTATTAAAAATGAGGTTTTTAGTCTTTTTGATTATGAAATTGATACATGTAATAAAATGGCTGATTTTGGAAATGAACTAATAAAGGAAAAAATGAATATTCTTACACATTGTAATACCGGTATGCTTGCAAGTCCGGGAATTGGTACTGCTCTTGGTATTATTTATAGGGCATTTGAAATGAAAAAGGATATTCATGTATATGTACCCGAAACAAGACCACTGTTACAGGGAGGTCGTCTTACAATATATGAACTTAATAAGGCAGATATTCCCTATACATTATTAACTGATAATATGAGGGGTTATCTTTTTGATAAAGGTTTAATTGATATTGTTCTTGTTGGAGCAGATAGGGTTGCCATTAATGGAGATACTGCTAATAAGATCGGCACTTATGAATCCGCCGTTCTTGCAAAGGCACATAATGTACTTTTTTATATTGCTGCTCCTATTTCAACATTTGATTTTTCTATTGATTCAGGGAAAGATATAATTATTGAACATCGAAGTAGTAATGAAATTACATCAATTAATGGTAAACAAATTTCAGTTTCCCAAAACACCATTAATCCTGCTTTTGATATTACTCCAAACACATTAATAAATGGAATAATTACTGAAAAAGGAATTATTAAACCATGCAAAAAAGACATAAGTCAATTATCCTTATAATAATATTGATTCTCTTTTCTTTATTGTTTTCAGAAGAAGACAGTAATCATGATTATTACTTGCCTGAAATTTATGAAATGCCTTCTCCATTTAAATTGTTTTCCTCCAAATATATTTATATTGAAAGTGGATTTTCATCATTATCTGATTTTCTTTTTTACTCGGATTTTATTGATAAAGATATTAATTTTAATTCTCATCTTGTTTTCAATACAAGAAAAGGTAAATTTGCTATATTTCTTTTAAATTGGGACCTATTTGGTAATGATTTTTTTCATTATAATACCTTTATTAATATAAAAACATCTCAATATGATAGTATGAATACTCGTATTCTTTTTAAAAATAGTATTGATATTGATTTGCCGGATTTTAATATTACATATAATAATTATTTACACCTACTCAATATTTCATTTATGGATGTGTTTCATAATATTTCATATACGCAAAAATTGGATGATTTCTCCCTATGTCTTGATGTTGATTTAATAAAATCAAACTCTTCCCTTTTGAATACTTATAGAGTATTTGTTTTGAGTAATGATTTAAATATTGGCATTGCATTCTATAATTTACCATTTCCATATTTTTCAATGCAAAGAAAATGGGATACAGGTTCTTTTGCAATAGATTTGAACATAGAAAGAAAAGATCTTATTTTGCAATCAAGCCCTTTTTCATTATGGTTTTATGAGAACTCAAATTTTAGAATTAATAATATCTATAATGTAGAGATAAAGGCAACATATCTGGGTTTTAATTTCAATAGTTCTATCTATACAATCATTGATTCTGTATCTGTAAATTCATATGGAGAAATAAAAAATAATCCAATAAATATTAATATTGAAATGAATTACTTTAAAAAATATAATAATTTCTTCTTATCCGTTTCCCCCGGATATGAATATTCTGCTTTTTTCAAGGGCTTTAAATCATCACTTAATGTCGGTTATATGAATAAATATTCAGGTATTGTCATTCAGCATTCCATTTATCCAAATTCATCATTATCAAATATTGTTAATTTACTTTTAATTACCGGCAATAATGAATTAAAATTAATTTCCGGAATGAAGAATATTTTTAATGCAGTAAATCCGTATTATCATTTTTATTCTCCATCAAGATCTTTTTTCATAAGTATTATTGCTATTTCCGGAATTCCCTTTTTATAAGATTCATAAGTATCTATTGATATTATTAAATATTTGCTTACAATATTTATATGATAGATACACATTGTCATATATTACCAGGTGTCGATGATGGTGCCAAAACAATGGAAGAATCACTTGAAATGCTTCAAATGGCGTATAATGATGGAATAACGGACATTGTTGCAACTCCTCATCTTTCATCAACCTATATGCAGAGTATTGAAAAAATACACAATATTGTAGATGAATTGCGACAGCAGGCAAAAAATAGAAATATTAATATCAAAATTCATTATGGATTTGAAGTTCGGATGTGTCTTGAAATTTTTAATGGGTTTCCTACGGATCTTACTCCATTAACTATTAATGGAAAAGGGAAATATATATTATTAGAACCACCTTTTTTGGATTATCCACTTTTTATTGATGATATTATTGATAGGGTTATTTCAGAACATATTATTCCCATTGTAGTACATCCTTTGAGAAATACAAGAATTATCAGCAATTTATCTATACTTGATAAATTAAAGAGCAAGGGGGTTATATTCCAATTTGATAAAAATGCAGTTATGGATGGTTATCAGATAAAGACATCTCACATTTTTTTCTCGTTGCTAAAAAAAGGGCTTGTAGACCTTGTTGCTTCAGATGGTCATTCCTGCGATATAAGAAAACCCACGCTTAGCAACCCTTATAACAGAGTTGCTAAAGCAGTAGGTGAAGATGCTGCACAATTACTTTTTACTGAGAATCCAAGGAGAATTCTAAAAGGTGAAGCTACAGATGAATTGCACTTGATTTCAAACACTTTTTTTGATAGAGTTAAACATATTTTTAATTTCTGAATAGGAGTTGTAATGTTATTTATTCATAAAATGCTCAATGAAGATCTAATTGATGCTGAAATCAAATCGGTTAATAAGAATGATGTGCTTAATGAGATGGCTGATATACTTGTTAAAAATAATTTTATTAAAGATAGATCTCAATTAATCAGTAAACTTATTGAAAGAGAATCTATTGAAACAACAGGTATTGGTCACTCCGTTGCAATTCCACATGCAAGAACTGAAAGTGTTGATGGATTGGCAATGGCTTTTGGTCTTTCCAAATCAGGAATTGATTTTAAATCACTTGATGATCAACCGGTTAATATTATTTTTCTTATTGCCTCCAATGAAGAAAATAAAAATAATTATATTAAACTACTTGCTCGAATATCCCGTATTTGTAGAAAGGACTCTTTCAGAAATAAAATAATTAATGCATCAAATGCAAAAGAAATCATTCAAATCTTTGAAGAAGAAGAATGCATTTAAATGACATTTTATGATGCAGTTGTTGTTGGCGCTGGGCATGCCGGTATTGAAGCTGCAAATATTTTAAATCTCCTCAATATAAAAACTCTTCTTATATCACATTCTCTTGAAAAAATCGGATACCCCTCCTGTAATCCATCAATTGGCGGTATTGGGAAAAGTCATCTTGTTTATGAACTGGATGTTTTGGGTGGCATTATGCCTATTATTTCCGATAAAACAGGAATTCATTTCAAATTACTTAATTCCAGCAAAGGTCCCGCTGTCTGGTCATTAAGAGCACAAATAGATACTGACAGATATACACATCTTATGAAACAATCATTAATGGATATGAAAAATATTGAATTGATTGAAGATGAAGTAATTGATATTATTATAGATAATAACATTGTTTCCGGTTTAAGATTATTATCAGGGAATACAATCAAATCAAAAAAAATAATTATTGCAGCAGGAACCTTTTTAAATGGAGAAATTTTCATAGGACATTCCACTATAAAAGGTGGTAGATTTTATGATCCATCTTCAATGATTTTAGCAGAAAATCTTAAAAAAATGGGTTTTAGAACAGAAAGATTAAAAACAGGAACAAGTCCGAGGGTAAAAAAGGATAGTATTGATTTTTCAAACATGCAGGAACAGAAAGGAGAAAACAATACAGGCTCTTTTTCAATTATTGATGAAGGAAATATCCATAATAGTGCCATTTGCTACATAACCCGTACAAACAAAGAGACCCATAAAATAATAAATGATAATATTGATTCATCTGCATTGTATTCAGGCATGATAACAGGAACAGGACCTAAATACTGTCCATCAATTGAAGATAAAATCACAAGATTCAATAATCGTGATTCTCATACGGTCTTTGTTGAACCAATGGGTATTAATAATGACGCAATATATCTAAATGGAATTTCAACATCATTACCCGAAGAGAAACAGTATGAATTCATTCGCACAATACAAGGACTTGAAAATGTAAAATTTATTACTCCCGGATATGCAATTGAATATGATTATTTCACTCATGGTCAGTTAAAACACACGCTTGAAACATTAAAAATTGATGGTCTTTTCTTTGCTGGTCAGATTAATGGAACCAGTGGTTATGAGGAAGCAGCTGCACAGGGATATGTTGCAGGACTTAATGCGGGATTATCTTTATTAAATCGCGAACCCATTATTTTTGATAGATATTCATCATATATTGGTGTTCTAATTGATGATATTATACGAAAAGACATTAAAGAACCATACAGATTATTTACATCAAGAGCAGAAAATCGTTTGGCATTAAGACAGGATAATGCATTTAAACGCTTAGAAAATATTGCTTCTTCAATTCCTGCGTTATTACCTCAGACAGTTTATTATAAAAAAATACATATTCAAGTCAATAAAATTGAAGATACTATCTTTAATAAAAAAGGAAAACTTACAAATAATATGATTAAATTCAAAAATCCTGCTGTTCCTTTTGATGAGTTTCAGGATGAATTAAATGAAGAAAGTAGAAGAGTTGCTCTTTATCTATATTCTGAAATAAAATATAAGGGTTATATTGAAAGATTTGAAAGATTGGGAAGAAAAATCAAGAAAATGGAGAATGTTTCTATTCATAATATCTCCGAAATAATTAAATTGCATATTATATCCAAAGAAGCAATTGATGTTTTGAACAAATCAGATGTAAAAACTATTGGGGATCTCAAAGGAATTATTGACCCTTCAGATATTGAAAATATAATTTTGTATTTGGAGAAACGGAAATAATTATTTTTTTGTGCAATTATCACATTTGTTATTATGATTTTCGGTCACTGTTTTAGTTGGTTTGGATTTCTTCTTATAATCATTTACATAAAATCCTTCACCTTTAAAAACAATATTATCATTAAAGGATATTATTCTTTTTGCCTTTTTCTTACATTTGGGACATTTAATTTCTGGATTTTCTGTAATTTTATGAAACACCTCAAAAATAATTTTGCAATTTGTGCATTGATATTCATAAGTAGGCATCTTAACTCCAATTTAAAAAAGAGAGGGGAAAAAATCCCCTCTCATAAGTAGAATTACTATTAATACATTCCGCCCATTCCGCCGCCTGGCATTGCCGGTGGCATAGGAGCAGCATCTTTCTCAGGTTTTTCTGAAATCATACATTCGGTTGTAAGAAGAAGTGATGCAATTGAAGCAGCATTTTGAAGTGCAGTTCTTGACACCTTAGTAGGATCAATAACTCCTGCTACAAACATATCTTCAATTTTATCACTTGTAACATTAAAACCATCTGCTTTCTTTGCTTTTAATACTTCATTAAGAATAACAGATGCTTCTTTGCCTGCATTTTCAAGAATTTGTCTTATTGGTGCTTCTAATGCTTTTATAATAATCTGAACACCTATTTTCTCATCTTCATCAGTGAGTTCCATTTTATTAAGTGCTTTTATTGTTCTTAAATAAGCAACTCCGCCACCAGGAACAATTCCTTCTTCTACTGCGGCTTTCGTTGCATGAAGAGCATCTTCTACTCTTGCTTTTTTCTCTTTCATTTCAACTTCTGTTGCAGCCCCAACATTAATAACAGCAACTCCACCAGCAAGCTTTGCTAATCTTTCCTGTAATTTTTCCTTATCATAATCTGATGTTGATTCTTCAATCTGTTTTCTGATTTGAGCAATTCTTGCATCAATATCTTTCTTTTCTCCCCTTCCATCAACAATTGTTGTATTGTCTTTATCAATAGTTATCTGTCTTGCAGAACCAAGGTCTTCAATATTGGCTGATTCAAGTTTCATTCCCTGATCTTCTGAAATAACCTTTCCACCTGTAAGCATTGCAATATCCTGAAGCATTTCTTTTCTTCTATCACCATAACCGGGTGCCTTAACTGCACAGGCATGTAATGTTCCTCTTAATTTATTAACAACCAATGTTGCAAGGGGTTCACCATCAACATCTTCGGCAATAATAAGAAGCGGTTTCCCCTGCTGAGCAACCTTTTCAAGAATTGGAAGAAGTTCTTTCATATTGGATATCTTTTTATCTGTGATCAAAATAAATGGTTTTTCAATTCCGGCAACCATTTTATCAGAATCAGTAATAAAATATGGTGAAAGATATCCTCTGTCAAACTGCATACCTTCAACAAATTCAAGTTCAATTGAAAATGTTTTGCCTTCTTCAACTGTAATTACGCCATCTTTTCCTGCTTTCTCCATTGCTTCGGCAATTTTTTCACCAATCAACATATCATTGTTTGCTGAAATTGCTGCAACCTGAGATATTTCTATTTTATCTTTGGTCTCTTTTTTGGCTTTTTTCAGTTCTTCAACTACCACTTCAACTGCTTTATCAATGCCTCTTTTCATAGCTATGGGGGTTCTACCTGCAATTACATGTTTAAGCCCTTCTTTGTATATTGCCTGAGCAAGAATTGTTGCTGTTGTTGTTCCATCACCTGCTACATCTGATGTTTTTGATGCAACTTCTTTAACCATCTGTGCTCCCATGTTCTCAAATGGGTCTTCTAATTCAATTTCTTTTGCTACTGTAACGCCATCTTTTGTGATTGTAGGGGCACCGAATTTTTTATCAATTGCTACATTTCTTCCTTTTGGTCCCAAAGTAATTTTTACAGCATTGGCTAATTTATCTATTCCTTTAAGCATCGCTTTTCGCGCATCATCGGAATATATAAGTTCTTTTGATGTCATTTTATTCCTCCATTATTTAATTATTGCTAAAATATCTGTTTGATCCATTATAATGTATTCTTCATTATCATGTTCAATCTCTGTTCCTGCAAATTTTCCAAATAATACCTTATCACCCTGCTTCAAACAAGGATCAAATGTTGTTGATTTACCTTCTTTATTACATGGCATTTTTGAAATTGCAATAATTTCTCCCTGCTGCGGTTTTTCTTTAACAGTATCAGGAATAATTATTGAACCTTTCTTTTCTTCTGTCTTTTCAATCCTTTTAACAAGAATTTTACCACCAAAAGGCATTATCTTGCTTTTTTTCTGAGTCATATAGAAACCTCCTTTAACAATTTATAAACTAATGATTACAAATTTGAGTTATATAAGTAGCAATAAAATAATTGAAATCTGAGAAATGTCAAGTATTAATTTTTAAATCTTGACATTTAGCAAAATAATCATACTGTAATATAGTAAACTTTTATATAAGGAGCTTTAATTATTAAAAAGATAATCCTATCTGTACTAATTGTTATAAGTACCCTGCATATATGGGCTGATACATTCCCTATTAAATCACAAACCATTACTGGTTCATTTTGTGAATTTAGAGGAAATCATTTCCATACAGGACTTGATCTATCCATTAATGGACAAATAGGAATGCCTGTTTATGCACCTGCTAATGGATATATATCATATATTAAACAGGACTTTCTCGGATATGGAAAGGCGATTTTTCTTCAATCCGATTCAATAATTTATGTTTTTGCTCATTTACATGACTTTTCACCTAAAATTAAATCTAAATTGAAACCAAATAAATTCAGACAACTTTTATATCCTTCCTTTAATACAATTAAGGTAAAGGAAGGTGCTCTTATTGGATTTGCAGGAAATTCAGGGGCAAGAATTCCACATCTTCATTTTGAAATGCGTTCATTAGCTAATAATCCGGTAAATCCAAGGCTTTATTTTGATATTGAAGATAATAAATATCCTGAGATTTCAAGGATTATTATTGAACCCATTGGGAATAGTACACTTATAAATGGAAAACATGAATTATCACTTTTTAAAGGAAAAAAACTTTCAAAATCATACTATAATTTCCCTATTGCTTATATTACAGGAAATTTTCGGATTTATCCTCAAATTATTGATAGGGCAAATTCTCTATCTGCTCGCCTTTTTGTATACAAGGTTGATATATATTCATCGGGAAAACATATATATTCCTTCAAGAATGATTCTGTTAGTTTCAGTATAAGCAAACACTCACCTTTAATGTTTAAGGGTGATTTGGATATTGAAAATAGGAAATATATATTCAATCCTCATGCAAATATTGGAACATGGTTTTCTTTATATCCGCTTAGAACGCTAAATTCCTCAAGGGATACACTTATAACAATTGTCTGTACAGATATCAGCGGTAATAGAACAGCAGCAACAATAAAAATTGATAATTATCAGCCAAACAAGATAAACAAGACATATACTAAGCTCTGCAAAGTGGATGGGAAAATAAATTTTATAATTTCAGGTAAAAATCATTCTTCCAATTACAAAACTCCCAAGGGATTTAAATTTTATGAGAATAAAGATTATATGTATTATGTTTTTGATACAATAACTTGCCTATCTGGTCCTATTAAAATACTTGGTAATAATATTAATTATGATTTCATTTATATTAACAGAAACAAGCCATTATTAATCAGCAAAGATATTTCTATTGAATCAAGCAGTCCTTTGTATGCTTTATATAATACAATAGATACAAAAAGAAATGGGATAGAATTTTTTACACCCCTTTACCAGTTTGATCTATCCAAGCAGTTCAATAAAAAATGTATTAAATATATAGTAAATGGTTATTCAGGAAAATCCATATATATGTTTAACGGCAGTAAGTTCCGCTTTATAAGGCAACTTTCAAATTGTGATACAATTATATCTCATTATTTGCAATCATTTATCATTGGTAAAGATACAGAAAAGCCTATAAGCAAATTCAAATCCGTGAAAACTGTAAATGGTGAGAAAGTATACACTTACAGAATCACAGATAATATTTCAGGCATTGACTGGATATTTGTTAGTGATTCTAATGGCATATACAATATTCCGGATCCCTTTAATTCACAGGTAAAAATATTCACTAAAAGCAAGAAAGATACAGTATTCTTTATTCAGGATAAGGAAGGGAATAGGATTAGGATAAGATTATAAGATCTACTTAATTATTGTAACCGACTCAACAATAGACATGGAATAGGATCCGTAAATTCCCTTACTGCCCTCCAAAACATCCGCCCCAAAACTATACCAAAGATAATTATTATCTGGCTTTATTATAGAAAAATCATAAGCAGCACCATTTTCGAAAAAATCTTTAAATAGTACAAGGGAAAAGATTGTATCTTCTTCTTGATACATTGATATTCCAAAAAGAGAATCATTATTTTTCTTTATTTCAATTATGCATATACCATCCAAATCTGACCATGATATAAAAGATAAAGAATCAAGGAAAATTGTGCCACCGCTAATTGGATAATGGATGGTTACACTATCAGGGATTTTTGTTGTTTGCGTTATTGTGTCCTTTTCATAATACAACTTAAAATCATATTGCCCTCCATAATAAATAGGTAATGTATAAATATAATAACCTGATTTATTGCTATCGGGTCTTGTGTATAAACATTTTGTATTATTGATGTATACATTTGCATTGTCAACATAATGGCAGGTATCGCTACCTGAACCAATTCCGGCAATAGTATCAACAAGTATTCTCTGAGTATCAATATCAGCATTTAGTAAGCAAAATATGTTTAATCCTTTGTATTCGCGTTCTTCATTAATTATGGAACAGCTAATCACAATAATGAAAATCAATAAAAATAGTCGTAACTTTTTAAAATTCACCACTTACTCCTATTGATGGAAAAATTGGAAACATATAGAAATCATGTCTCTCTGATGGATTTGTATTATGATTGTAGTAGTAGAAGAATACATTATCATGATTAGTAACATTAACAACACTTATTGTAATTTTATTCTCCATTCTCCCAATATTAAATTTCTTACTAATACCCATATCCCATCTGAAATATGAAGGGAATCTTGCTGCATTATAGTCAGAATATATCTCTTCCCATGAATAGCCATCTGGGATTCCTGTTTCATGATCAATATAATATGATTTGTATTTGCCAATTACCGCAGTAAATGGCGAGCCTGTTGAAAAAACAAGAGATGTTGATAAAGATATTGAGAATGGCAAATCATATGAAGCATTAACATTAATAGAATGAGCTTTGTCATAGTATGTTGGCACATAAGTTGTATCTCTTTTAATGTAAGTTCCTGAGAATGAATAGCCAAGCCATCCTGTTAGATTGCCCATACTTCTCTTTATTAGTAATTCAATGCCACTGCTGTATCCACTATTCTGAGTAAAAGCATTTTTGGGATCATCCATATTTAATATCAAATCAATCAATGTAGAATGAATAAGATTTTCATACTCTTTTTTGTAGCACTCTATTGATACAGTTGTGACATTATCAAACCAATGCTCAAGTCCAATAGTTAATTGTTTTAAATATTGTGGGCTATACTGTTCATAAACAGGCATATACATTTCACCAAATACAGATGAAAAGTCATTTGTTTCTTGTTTTACAGAAGTAATAAATTGTCTATATACACCAAGATTCATACTAAAAGCCGTTTCATCAAATATGAAAAATTTGAATCCTGCTCTTGGTGAAAAATAAATATTTCTATCATAATCATATTTTTCACCCCTTAGTCCGGCATTAAGAATAAATGCATTACCTTTTTTCCATTCAATTCCCATAAATCCGGCATAATATTTTGGTTTATCATTAATATTAAATAATTCAATTGTATCGGTGATTGTAATATTATATATGAATCTATTTTGATAGCATTCAAACCCACTTTTGATTTTTATCTGATCAATATTAATATTGTATTTTCCCTTTATTCCTTTTTCTTCAACAGCTGAATGTGCCTTTAATATATTCAAAAGATTTATTGTATTATCATATTCGGATCTATAAACAGAAAGCTCTATATCACTATGATTATTAAAAACATGATTAAATGTCAAACCATACGAACTATTGCCCCACACATCATCAAAAAGTTCAAGTGTATCTTCCAAAACTAAATTAATAATGTCTCTATCAATAAACCATGTAAATTCAATGTTTGAGTTTTGTTGAATTCTATAATTTGTTTTAAATGTTAAATCATAGAAGTAGTATGGGAAATCCCAATCAAATAGTTCAAGTATTTTATCAAAATATGTTCTTCTCCCATTTATAAAAAATGATAGATTTTTAATGGGTTCTGCCTGTATATATGCTGACGCACTTAACATAGATATATCATAATTAAGCGCAAATCTCTTATCGTCAGGGATAAGTGTTCTAATATCAATAACCGATGATATTCTATTCCCATATGCTACATCAAATCCTCCTGCATAAAAAGATGCTGTTTCAATTGCCCTTACAGGAAATGTAGAAAACAATCCACCAAGGTGAAAGGGATTAAAAATGGGAATATTATCAAACAAAATTAGATTCTGATCAGGAGCTCCGCCTCTGACATATAATGCAGAGGAGAAATCGCTTGAAGCAGTAACTGAGGGCAATAATTGAAATATTTTTAGTACATCCGATTGAACAACAGCAGGTCCTTTAATAAAATCTTCTCTACTATAGGTTTTTTTGCTTATAGATATACTGTGCTTGAAATCAGAACGGTCTGTGCTAACTGTTATTCCTTCAATCTCCAAAACTTCCTTATCTATTTCAATTTCAATAAACTTGCTTTTATGTTCTTCAATATCAATGTTTACTCTCTTTTCCTTATATCCGATAAGCCGTACAATAAGATTATACTTCCCTGCATCAATATTACTAATTTCAAAATATCCGCTTGAATCAGCCATATCCCCTTTCATTGTCTCTTCAATATAGATGTTTACAAATGGAATTCTTTCCTTTGTTTCAGCATCCCTAATATATCCGGCAATTACTGAGCCAAGAATTAATACCGGCATTAAAAATAATAAAATAATTAAATTTATATATTTCATAGGAAAGAGTATAGCATAATATTGGAAAAATTAAAGATTAACTCTCAGTTTATTAAAAAATCAATCTATAATGGTGATTTTCTGAGTAAACATATCATTATTACTGGAAATAATACAAAAATAAATACCTGAGGAGAATTTATCATTAATAATATAATCTCCTGTTATTACCTTTCTTTCAAAAACAATTCTTCCTGAAATATCATAAAGTAAAACTTTGTACTCATTATTTTGCGTTGCCTTAATAGATATTTTCCTAAAATCACTTGATATGATCCATTTATTATTTTTAATAGTTTCAATGATTCCGGATTCAGGATAATATGCCCTTCTTATTAATGTGGAATCCAAAACAAATGGATTAGCTTTGTTTTGCTGATAAGATGCAATATCATTTGTCCTGTTTATTTCTTTATTATCGGCTATATCATAATAATGCCATGCATATAATTCATCTTTTTGTCCACTCCAAAACCCACCACCTGGATCTTCTATTAAATATTGATCTTTATACATTGTGTAAAAATAGAACATTGCTCTTGATACATTGCCCTTATGATCTTCTCTTGGTTCAAATTTCACGCCAAATAAAACTTCGCTATATTCATCAATATTTGTTGTAGGGATTGTTGTTATAGATGAATCATCTCTATACCATTCGCTTGTTAAATTATCATTTATTTCACCAAATGGGAGATTTCCTCTTGCTGTATTTGCTGTAAGCTTCGTTGGAAATAGATGATGCATATCTGCTCTTGCAATACCTGATGCACCCAAACTCTGAGGCCAGGTATGTTCACAGTTCATATAATGATTATTTATCCAATCGCGGATTTCGTCACCTACTGCTGTCGAATCTACATATATATGAAAACCTGTATATACACATGTTAATGTATCATCAAAATTATCTATTTCTCCATACATTTTTTCTCTCGCTACATTATAACCCAAATTTGATGATGCTTTATAATATTTAACAAGTGAATCAATAAGGGAATCCCCATACATACCGGGATATATTGGATCTCCATTAACAGAGATTATGCAAATTAGTAATATAATAAATATACCAATAATGTTCTTCATACTTAAATAATAATCCTTATTATAAAAAAATCAATAGCAATGGTTTACAAAAAATTGAAATGATGAGTAAGTGTACATTCCGAATAATCTAAGGAATAAATTACGCATTACGCAAATCATTGTCATTGCCTTTATTTCCTTCTTTCCTCTCTCCGCATCCCGCTCTTAGTGTGTCATGCCGTACTTGATACGGTATCCAGTATTCTCTTT
>CBDUZN010000008.1:0-22946 GCA_965371715.1 uncultured bacterium
GCAATAAGATTTTTTCATTTATTGTTTTATCCAATGATTATAATAAGTAAGGGTTTTTCAGAAATAATTTTCAAATTAGCAAAAATGGAAAACAAAAGTATAAAAAATCCTGTTTTAACAAAAAGTGATTTAGAGTATTTTGTAAAAGGCGGCGTAAATACTGAAGATGTATCATCAGATGAAAATAAGTTGATTGCGGGGATATTTGAATTCAATGATATGATTGCTATTGATGTTATGGTGCCAAGAACAGAAATGATGATACTTGATGGTAATTATGATTTTGAAAATGCAAAATCAGAATTACTTGAAAATGAAAAGATTTTTACTAGACTCCCTGTATTTAGTGAAAATCAAGATAATATTATTGGAATTGTAAATATTAATAATTTGATAATGATGAAAGCAGGTAATGTTGCACAGATTGCTGAAGAACCATTTTTTGTTCCGGAAATAATATCACTTGGGAATTTGCTTATTGATATGAAACAAAAAAATAAACATATGGCAATCATTGTAGATGAATATGGACAGGTATCAGGTCTTGTTACATTGGAAGATATTATTGAGGAATTAATTGGTGATATATCAGATGAATATGATAGAGATGAAGGTATTGATATTAGAAGAGGAAAAATGATTGTTGATGGAGATACAAGAATAGAAGATATTAATGAAACAGGGATAATTCAACTTCCGGAAAGTAAGTATTATGAAACAATAGCAGGTCTTGTAATGTTTAAAACAGGGAAATTACATGCTAATGGAGATAAAGTTGAATTGGATTCAAATATTATGCTAAAAATCATAAAGACAATTGAGAACAAAATTGAAAGCATTGAAATTGAAAAGAGGAAGAATAGTAATGAAAATTAAAAATGATATTCTGTACATTTCTTTAGGAATTATTGTTAGTTCAGTTGCTTATGCTTTTTTTATTGTACCTGCTAAACTTATTCCTGGAGGAGTTTCAGGAATAGCGATTGTTTTACATCATTTATTTAAAACACCTTTTGGAATTGTAATGCTTGCATTGAATATACCATTGCTTATTATTGGAATGAAGCTTTTTGGAAAAGCTTTTGGTGCAAGAACAATAGTAGCGACAATTTTAATTTCACTAATAACAGATGCCTTTACATATTTTCTTAAACCATTGATATTTAACAGCAATAATTTATTATTATCATCGGTTTATGGAGGAGCGTTATTAGGCATTGGTTTGGGATTGATATTCAAAGGCAAAGGCAGTACAGGTGGTAGTGATATTCTTGGCAGAATAATAAGTAATTATTTTCCAATTTCTATAGGATACTCCATTATGATTGTGGATACCATAATAATTATTGGTTCCAGTTTGATTTTTCGTAATTATGAATTAATTCTTTTCTCATTTATAACATTATTTTTATCAAGTAAGGCAATTGATATGCTGCTTGAAGGGCGGGATTATGCACGAGGTATTTATATCTTTACAACTAAACCTGATATAATATCAAAAGAAATTATTAAAATCATGAATAGAGGAATAACAGGATTTAAGGGAGTTGGAATGTTTACAGAAACAGAAAAAACCGTACTTTATATTGTAGTATCAAGGCGTGAAATCACAAGATTAACAACAATTGTAGAGAGTATAGATGAAAATGCATTTATGGTAGTACAAAATGTACATGAAGTATTGGGTAAGGGTTTTCCACGGAGATAATGTGAATAAGTATCTTAAAACAACTAAATGTATTATACTAAGCAAAACCAAATTCAAGGAAACAAGTACAATATTAAAAGTATTTTCCAGTAGTGAAGGAATGATAAGTTTGATTGCAACAGGGGTATTTAGAAAACGAAACAGATTCAATTCTCATTTAGAACCTTTTAGTATTAATAGTATTGAATTTTATCAGAAACCAGAGAGTCAATTGGGTAATTTGAGATCTGCTGATATTGATTTTTATCCGGAAAAAATATTTAAAAATACTTATGCAATAGAAATTGCATACAAAATATTAAAAATTCTTAATTATCAAAAACATCAAACCGACACAATAATGGAAATATTTAATATTGCAATTAATTCTATAATTGAACTTAATAATTTAGAGGATGCAGATAAAATTTATGTAAAATTTTTAATGAATTATCTAATGATAGAGGGAATGATAAATCTGGAACTTGGTAATAATATTTCATTGAAAGAGCAAGTAAACAATTTATTTAAGAACAAATCAAATAAAGAGAACAAAAGAAACCTGATAACAGATCTAGAGAAAAGGATGTTTGAGTATGTCTAAGAAATATCAAATAATTATATTTGATCTTGATGGAACAATTACCGATTCAAAAACTGGAATAGTAAAATCGCTAAGCTATTCATTTGAAAAAATGGGTATAATGAAATATAGTGAAAAATCATTATGTGAATTCATTGGTTTAACACTAGAAGATATTTATAAACAGGTTCTTCAAACAAATGATAAGATGAAAATTAATCATGCAATTGAATTATACAGGGAAAGATTTGAAAAGATTGGCATATATGAGAATAAACTTTATAATGGAATGGATAAACTAATTGAGAAATTATATAATAATGGGAAAATTATAGCTATTGCAAGTATAAAACCTGCAATATATTCAACAAAGATACTTGAGTATTTCAAGATTTTGAATTTTTTCAAATTTATTGTAGGAGCATCTCCTGATGGCAGACATGATAATAAAACTAATTTAATAAGAATAATAAGAGATTATATAAATAATAAAAATAAATTTGAATTTATTATGATAGGAGATAGGAAAGGAGATATTAAGGGAGCAATGAATAATGGAATTGATTCTATTGGGGTTACTTATGGATATGGTAAAGAGGATGAATTTTGTGATGTGAAGCCAACTTGTTTAGTGAATAGTATTGATGACCTTGAGGATATTCTCTTATAATAATAAGATTAATTGTTTAATTGTATTATCTTTGTATACATAAAATACAATAATTATATTGCTTTTTGATTATATCTATGATATATTATTTAATATAATTATTCATAAAACATAAGGATATTATAGTGTTAGGACTAAATTTAAAGAAAAAGAAAGCAAATGACAAATTAAGCAAAATAGATACAACTGCCTTGATTTATGCATTGAAAACAGTTCGTATAAGAAGGGAAGATCTTCTTGGAATGAATAATCATGCATTATCTATTCTTAGCGTAATTCTCAACAATGAAAATTCCCTTGCAAATGAGATTTCTGTTGTTGAGAATAAGGGTGAAAACTTGTATGCCTCAATACAGATAGTGCTTGAAGCTGCTGATGTTCTAACCGAATACACAAAAGAAACCGGTAGTAAAATTAAATTGGGTATTGTTGAAATAAATGCAATAATTGATAAAATATCTTTATTTACAGAAACAACTTCTAATATTCTTTCTTTTATACAACCATTCAAGGATTACTCAATAAAAATCGGTTCAATTTCGGATATTATTTTTTCAATTGCAGAAATGACTGAAAGTGCCGCAAGAAATGCTGGTATTAAAGCTTATCATGCAGGAGAATTTGGAAGAGGATTTGAAGTCATTGCTGACAGAATGCTGATGCTAGCAAATAAAACTTTTGTACTTACACAGAAAATTCCTGTTGGTATCAATAAAATTCAACAATATACTGAAGATATTATCAACAATATAAATACAACTGAAAGTTTTGCTAAAGAGATGGCAGCAAATATTGAAAGTCTTGGAAGTAGCTTGAAGAACATTGATGATAATATTACTGCTGTTACAAAGACATCTGATAAAATAAAAGGTTTTGTATTTTTGCAGGATAAAAATAAAAATAATATTTCAAGACTTAATAGGGAAGCAATTGGATTGATTAGGAAAAGTGTTGAATCAGGTGAGCGCTTATCTTCAATGGTTACAACTCAATCAGATATTAAATTGATGCTTCTTCACCATATGGAGCAGATTGATGACATGATATCCATTCTACAAAGTGATCGTGAGGATTTAAATCCAGTAATATCAAATGAAATTAAATTATTTGATAAAGTTGAAAATCAGCTTGTTAACAGTAAAAATATTTCAGAACAATTAATTGGAATTATTAATGATTTTATTGATTTTAATGAAAGCCAAATAGTTTTTATTGGCGGCTATAAGAAAAATATTATTGAATTAGAAGACAATGAAATAATGATAGAAAATAACATTCAGGATTTAGATGATAATATCAGTTTAATGAGTCATGCTGTTAATAAATTTAATGAGAACATTGAAGATACTTCTTTAAAGATTCAGCAGATAGAATTACAGATCAAAGAATTAATGGAAATATTCCAAAAGGTTTCAGAAAATCTGTTGTTTATCCAGAATACGAGTAATGAACTTAAAGAATTATCCGATCAGACAAAACTTCTTTCACTATATGCATCTATTGAATCTGCAAGAGCCGGAAAATATCAAAAAAGTCTTTCAGTAATTGTAACACAATCTAAGGAATTGATTTTAAAAGCATCTGAGGCATCATCAGAAATAAATAAAATAATAAAGAACATGCAGTCAGTAATTGATAGTATTAATGATATTGTTAATTCTGAACTTGAAACATCTGTAGAAATTAGTGAATCAATAGTGAATGGTAAAAGGATAAATTCTCAGATAAATGATATTACGATAAACATACGGAATCTTATAAAAGAAATTTATAATTCACTTGAATCCCAATCAAATGTCAGAAATGATATTATTGAAACATATAATAATATAAATGCGGAGACCGAGACAATAAATGATAGGATAAAGGAATTAAACAGCGTATTTAAACAGGATCTTGCAAAGAATGAAGAGAATTTAAAAATGACAAAGGGCATAAAGAATAGTATTAATAGTAAATTCAGCATAACAAATGATTATAAAAATAATGCGTATAGAATGATTGTTTCTAATGTTCCTCAACATTGGGTACCATCGCTTGTAGGTGATGCATCGAGTAATTATATTCTTCAAATGATCCATAATGGACTTGTAAAATTTGGAAGAGATACAAATGTTTTACCAGCTGTTGCAAAGCATTGGTATATTAATGAAGATGCTACGGAATGGATTTTTTACCTAAGAGATAATGTATATTTTCATGATGGATCAAAACTGAATGCAGAGGATGTAAAAGCATCTTTTTATAGAACAATGAATTCTCCAAATGCTACATTTATTAATATGATTAAAGGATCGCAGGCATATATTAAAAAGAAAAATCATTTTATTGATGGTATTCAGATTCTTGATGATTATACAATAAAATTTATTCTTGATTATCCATATATTCCATTTCTTTCAAATTTAGCTATCACACCTTTATCTATTGTTAAAAAGGAAATGATGTTTTTTAATGATAAAAAAATGATGGAAAATCCTATTGGCTGTGGACCATTTGTGTTTGATGGATTCAAAGGAAAAAACATTAAACTTAAAGCTAATAAGAATCATTATGATGGAGAACCATATATTGATATGCTTGATATTACCTTTACTGAATCAACAAAAACACTTGATATGCTAAAAAATGATAAGGTTGATTTTTGTCTTTTATCCGGAGATGATTATAATGATTTAACAAGGGATCATAAACATGGTATAAATGTAACATCTCTTGCATCTTTAGATGTACAATATATTGGTTTTAATATGCGGAAGAAAAACGAAATATCATTAAATAAGAAAGTACGGCAAGCAATAAGTCATGCAACAGACAAGATAAGATATATAAATGAATCAATGGCAGGTGGTGCTATTGTTGGTAAGGGAATTTTTCCACCAAGCCTTTCTGCTTACAATAATTCTTTAATAGGTTATGAATATGATTTAGCAAAGGCAAAGCAATTAATGACTGAAGCAGGATTCCCTAATGGTATAAATAGATCATTTGATGTATTATGCAGTAATTCTGAAAATGTAATGAGAAGATCTAAACTTATTAAGGAAATGTGGGCAGAGATAGGCATAAAATTGAATTTATTTCCACAAACATGGGCTGATTTACTCAGAAAAATGCATTCAGGAGATTCGGAAATATATATGATGGGATGGGCAGGAGATACTGGAGAACCTGATAATTTCCTTTATCCACTATTTCATACGGATTCATTCGGAGATGGTGGTAATACTACATATTATTCCAATCCTGAAGTGGATGCAATGATTCTTAAGGCAAGGCAAACAACTGATCCTGATAGGCGTAATAGTATATACAGAAAAGTTGAAGAAATCATTGTTGAGGATGCTCCAATGGTCTTTATATCACACAATTATAATAGAGTAGGACTTAGAGATAGGGTGAAGGGATACTTTGTTCATCCACTTCATCTGTACCCATTAGATATAACATGGCTTGATTGGAGAGCAGATGGATCTTAGTCAGATTATTGTTTTTGAACTTGAGAGTAAATTGTATTCAATAGAGATAAATTATGTAATGGATGTTTATGAACACATGGAAAGTGTTCGTGTACCAAATTCTGAGGATTATATTGAAGGTATAATAAATTTGAGAGGTAATGTTATTACTCTAATTAATCTAAAAAAGAGATTGAAAATTGATAGAAATAAAAAAGAGAAAAATGTGATTATCTGTGAATTTAATAAAGAGAAATTTGGTCTTACAGTTGATGAAATTATTGGAATAGAAAATATTGACAAAACTGTGGATACCGATTATGATAGTGGTTTTGTAAAAGGCTTTATTGAAAGAGATAATAGAGAAATCATGATAATTGATTTAAGTAGGATTATAACAAAAACGTAGGAGGATATTAATGACTACCAGCGTTCTTATTGTGGATGATGCGATTTTTATGAGGAGAATGATTGCTGATATCCTCAAAAAAGAAGGATTTGAAATTGTTGGCGAGGCAGGTACCGGTGCTCAGGCAGTTGAGAAATATAGGGAGCTGCAGCCTGATCTTGTAACAATGGATATTATTATGCCTGATATGTCTGGCATAGATGCAGTGAAAGAAATTGCTAAAGAATTTCCGAATGCGAAAATCTTGATGGTTAGTGCTATGGGACAGCAATCCTTGGTAGTTGAAGCAATTCAGGCAGGTGCAAAGGATTTTGTGGTAAAACCATTTCAACCATCACGCGTTTTGGAAAGCGTAAAAAGAATTTTAAGTATGAATTAAAATGAATACAGCAAAGTACGAAAAACTTTTTATAAGTGAAGCAATTGATTATATTGAGCAGATATCAGATAGTATTCTTCAATTGGAGAAAGACCCTGATAATATTGAATCTGTAAATAGCATATTTCGCGGACTTCATACAATCAAAGGAATGGCTGCATCAATGGGATATGGAGATATAACACAGATTGCTCATCAGCTTGAGGATATTGTTGATTTAGTGAAAAGCGGGAAAATCGAATTGTATAGAGAGCTTATTGATATTCTGCTTAAAGGTAATGATTACATGGAAATGCTTGTTCGGAAAAAAACGATTGATCCTGATATACTAAGAAGTTTTCGTTCCGTATTAAATTCTATAAAAGCAGGATCTGATAAAAACACTGAATTCAAAGAAAACAAATCAATAAAAATAGTAACCGGAAATGTTTTGGATATTATTTTTGAAAATGATGTTGTTTTGAAATCTGCAAGGGCATTTGTTGTTATGAAAGCAATTCAGGATACTGGTTATTATTATGATTGTGCACCATCATATAATGATATATTGGAAGGTAATTTTGAAAAGAGTTTTAAAGTAGAATTAAAGGAAAATGCTCCAATTAAAGAACTTATAAAACAAATAAAATCAATTCCTGAAATTATGGATGTGAAACATTTAGCTGAGAAGCAGATAAAGAATGAAATTGAAGATAAATCATATGATATTGATGAATCGGGAATTAAAGTAAAAAATGATATTAGGGTATCATTGGATAGACTTGATAATCTTCAAAATTTTGCATCCGAATTGGTTATTGCAAGAGGTAGATTGCAGCAATTGGCTTATGGATTGCAGGATAATGAATTGATTAACTCACTTAATAATACATCAAAAATTATTGCAAACATTCAGGATGAAGTTATGAAAATCCGTATGGTTCCTGTATGGCAGGTATTTGATCGATATCCGAGATATATCAGGGATTTAGCAAATAAATTAAATAAGAATATAAATTTTGAAATTAAAGGAAGATCAATAGAGCTTGATAGATCACTTCTTAATACATTGGCTGACCCACTGTTACATCTTTTGAAAAATTCTGTTGATCATGGGATTGAATTACCTGAAATACGGGTATCTGTGAACAAATCCGAACAGGGAACATTAATTTTAGAAGCAAAGAGACTTAAAAATGCAATTTTAATCTCTGTAACTGATGATGGTAAAGGTATAGATGAAAACAGAATCCTGATAATTGCTATAAAAAAGGGAATAGTTACCGAAGAACAAGCAAAGAATATGTCCAAACAAGAGATTTTGAATTTTATCACTTACAGTGGGTTTTCAACAAGAGATAAAGCAAATGATATTTCGGGTAGAGGGGTAGGTGTTGATGCTGTTAAAAATATTCTGAAAAAAATTGGCGGCACATTTGAAATTCATTCAGAATATGGCAAAGGAACAACCTTTAACTTAAAAGTTCCACTAACCTTGGCAATAATAAAATCATTAAATATAAGAGTTGAAAAAGAAAGATATATAATACCATTAACCCATATTAATGAAACAATTGATATTCCTACATCAAGAATTCAAACCATTATGGGGCGAGAAGTATTTGTACTTAGAGAAGAGGTTATTCCTATAATCAGATTATCAGATATTTTTAATATAGAAACTATTGAAGAAAAAACAAAATACTCTCTTGTTATTGTTAATGTAGAAGACAATGATTTTGCACTTCTTATAGATGAATTCATTGAGCAAACAGAGATTGTTGTGAAATCACTAAAAGGGGTTTTGTCCGATATAAAAGGACTTGCAGGAATAACAATTCTAAATGATGGAATGCCTTCTTTTATTATTGATGTTCCAAGTATATTTGAAATGGCAAAAGTGAGGTAAAGCATGGATTTTAGAGAATTGAAAGACTATCAACTTGATGGAATAAAAGAAATATCAAATATTGGAGGAGGACACTCTGCAACTGTACTTTCACAATTAATAAATCGTCGCGTTATGGTATCTGTGCCAAAAGTACATCTTGTTTCATCAGAGGATATCCCAAGAATAGTAAGTGCGGAAAATGATATTGTTACAGGAGTTTTATTGAAATTCTTAGGTGATTTAACAGGTCGCACTTTACTCATTTTTCCGCGTGATCAATCAATGCTTCTTGTAGATATGATGATGGGTCGTGAAGAGGGATCAACAAAAGTATTTACTGATATTGAACAATCAGCAATCAAGGAAGTAGCAAATATTGTAATTGGTTCATATTTAACTGCTTTAAGTGATTTTCTTAATATGCTTATACTTCCATCTGTACCTAATCTTGTTATTGATGTAGCATCAGCTGTAATTACATCTGCCTATCTTGATTTTAGTACGGATAAGGATATTGTTTTTTGTGTGGAAACAGAATTTGAATTTCCTGATGATTCTGAATCTCTTCAAGGATTCTTGTTTTTATTACCAGACCCCGTTTCTATGAACAAATTACTTGATTTTTTAAATGGATAAAAATATGGATAAAAAGCCCAAAATTTCTGATGCAGAAAGAAAAATACTGAAATCATTTGCTAAAAGAATAAATCAAAATGATCCAGGTGCTCATAACAATCTTGCTGTTGTATATTACAATAAGGGTTTGTATGATGAAGCAATTGAAGAATTATCAAAAGCATTATCTATTGACTCAAAATTTATGCTTGCTAAGAAAAATCTTGAATTAATATATAAAGAAACCGGTATGCTAGATAAGAAAATCAGCGAATATATGGAAATCCTGAAAGAGGATCCCGATAATGTTAAAGTACATTTTGAGCTTGCAGAAGCATTAAATAATACTGGGAAATCATTTGATGCAATAACTGAATATAAAAAGGTTTTGAAAAATGAACCACATTTCATTGAAGCAAGGATTAACCTAGCAAGTGTTTATAAATTTTTAGGAATGTATGATGAATCAATTGAAGAATACAGAAAAGCCTTGAAAGTTACTCCTGATGCAGCACAATTACACAGTATGCTTGGGGAGGTATATTACAATAAAGGGATTCTGGACAGTGCAATTAAAGAATTTCAAAATGCTCTTGAAATTGATGAAAACCTTGCTGATGCTCATTTTCTTCTAGGTTTTGTATATGGAGAAAAGGGTTTATATGAAGAAGCAATCAAGGAAACAAAGAAGGCAATAAAATTAAATCCTTCCTATGGTAAAACAGAAGCAAATCTGGGAATTGATTTTTATAAATCAGGCGTTTATCATATGATGAAATCATCTCAGCAGAACAATGTAGAGGTGCAAACAAATAATTTTTTAACGCATTTTACTTTAGGCATAGGATTTAGAAATAAGGGTCTTTTTAATGAAGCATTAAAAGAATTTCAGAAAGCAGAAACAATTGAACCAAAAAATGATATTATACATATTCAAATAGCTGAAATTTATCTTCTTAAAGGTGAAAACTTGGAAGCAATTGAAGGGTATAAGAAGGCATTGAGTTTTGACCAATTTAATCCAAAACCATATAATGATTCCGGGATTGCATATCATAGATTAGGAAAAATTGATCAGGCAATAAAAATGTATAATCAGGCAATAAAGAGTGATTATTCTTATGTAATGGCGTATAATAACCTTGCTATTGCAATGATTCATAAGAATCAGCATAATGAAGCAAGAAAATTATTTTTGAAAACAGCTGAGATAAGAGATGACTATATTGATGGTTATCTTAACTTATCAGTTATGGAAATTGAGGAAGAGAGATATGATGAAGCACTTAAACTTAATGAGATAGTTATAAGAATAAAGGGTGATTATCCACTTGCCTTAAACTATATTGGAATTGTTTACAGGGAAAGAGAAGATTATAATGAGGCAATAAGATATTTTGAAAAAGCAATTCAGCTAGATGACAGATTTGCCGAAGCATATTATAATTTGGGATTTACCCTATCAAAAGTTGGTAAATATGAAGAAGCATTAAAATATACAAAGGAAGCATTAAAATTAAATCCTTTCTTTGTTGAAGCAAAATATAAATTGGGACTTGATTTTTATGCAGATAAATTAGATGTGTTAATAGAATCACAATTGAGTGGAGAGCAATCCGAAGAAGTTGCAGAATCAATGAGTGGGTTTAATAATGATACTGCGGAAACAACAGATATATTCTCAAGTGTATTTTCTGAAGAAACAGATAATGTTTTTACCAAAGAAGATGAAATGTTTACTGCAAAGGATGAGGAAATATCTGAAATCAGTAAAATAGAAAAAATAAAAACTGAAGCACTTAATGAATTTAAAGAAAAACATTTTGATAAAGCAATTGAAAAAGCATTTGAAGTATTAAGAAAAGATGAAAATGATATTGAAATGCTGCAAACTGTTGCAGATTCCTATAATGAAAAGCAAATATTTGGTGAAGCAGAAGAATATTATAAGAAAATACTATTGATTATACCGGGTAATACTGAAATTTTGACAAAAATTTCCGGTATTTATATTGATAAAAAAGATTATAATCAGGCAAAACAGTATCTTCAAAAGGTGATTTCTTTGGAAACCGATAATTATCATGCCATAAATTTAATGGCAATTGCTGAATGGAAAACGGGCAATTACAATGAAGCAAAAGAATTGCTTGAGAAAGTTATTGAAAAACAACCAAACAATTATGAAATACTTTGTAATTATGCAGATGTTTTGGAATTGTTAAATGATTTTGAGCAGGCATTACAGATTTATATTAAACTTAATGATCTTAAAAAAGATGATGTTGTAATAGTTTATAGAAAAGCAATAATACTGAGAAAACTGAAACAATTTGATAAATCATTAATTGTATTGGAACATATCATTGATATTAAAAACGATTTCACAGATGCTTATAGAGAAATGGCAAATATATATGAAATAAATGATGAATATGAGAAAGTTATAAAAGTATATGGAAAAATTATTCAGTTTGAACCAAATGATGAATCTGCATATATGAAACAAGCACGAATATTTATTGAAATTGGTGATACAAAAAGAGCCAAAATAAACTATGGAAATGTTCTAAAAATTAATTCTGAAAATACAGAAGCAATGTATCTTAATGGAAAAATACTTGCAAAAGATGGTTATATTCAACAGGCAATGAATAATTGGAATGGTATTATAGAAAAATTCCCTGATTCAGAATTTGCAATAAAATCGCAGAAAGCTATTGAAGCCGCCAGGAATTGGATATCAATATTTGAGTAGGAGGATACTGTGGCAATAGAAGGACCGATAAAAGAATTAAATTTGATAGATTTATTTCAGGTATTATCCTTTAATCAAAAAACAGGTATCTTATTTATTGATTCCACTGAGAAAAAAGCAAAGGTGTATTTTGATAAAGGTGCAGTTGCTTATGTTAATCATGATGATCAAAACCTTGGAATAGATCTAATAAAATCAGAGATTATAACTAAAAATGTATATGATGAGATTTTGAAAACAGTATCTCCTAATGAAGAAACTGTTGCAATGGAAATAATTAAAAGGGGAATAATCTCTGAGCAGCGATTTCGGAGATTTCTAAAAGAGAAGGTTGAGAATAATATATTTTTACTTTTTGATTGGGATGAAGGATATTTTAAATTTGAAGAGGGTATTTTTTCTTTAAATGAATTATTCAAATATAAAATAAAAACTGAATCACTAATTATGGAAGGTTCTCGTAGAATTGATGAATGGTCACGCCTTTCATCCAAAATTCCATCAACTGATCTGAAACCGATACTATCAGATGATCCTGATAAAATTGAAGTAATTAATCTTAATCCAAAAGAATGGGAAATACTTTCAATGATTAATGGAGATAATTCCATTAAGGATATTGCAGCAAAATATGGAAATGAATTTCAAATAGCAAAGCTTATTTATGGAATGATGACATTAGGTATTGTGCATGTAAATCAGAGAGAGGAACATGAGAAAGAAAAAGATTATCTATCAAGAGGAAAACAGTATTATGATGATGGGTTTTATGATAAGAGTGTAGAGGAACTGAAAATATATTTAAAGGTGAATCAGAATGATATTAATGCTTATATAATAATATGTTCTGCATTTTATGCTATGCATCAATTTGAAAAGATTAATGGTTATGCTGAATTGGCAATAAAGAATGAAATAATGGATTATCACATATGTAAATTTAATGCAATTGCATATTATAGAAGAGGTAATATAACAAAGGCAGCGAATGAATGGGAAAGAGTGATTGCATTAACTTCAGATGAGAATCTGAAAACAAAAATTCAAAACCTTATTAATTTATTAAATAAAAGTGAGAAACTTACAAATGAATTCATTGGAGGATGATTTGAAAGATCATTTTGATGGCAATATAGGTTCAGAAAGAGAAAGTGTATTAGTTTTTGTTTCCCTTGCTGAAGAGTTTTTCAAAAATGAATCATTTGAAGAAGCAGTAAATTACTGTAAAATGGCATTACAGCAAATAGCAGATTTGAAGGAGGCAAAATTGCTTCTATATAACTGTTATTTAAAACTTGGTTTGAGAAAAGATGCAGATAATATGAAAATTGAGTTAATAAGTGAAAATCCTGATGATAAAGAGGTTCAGGCTCTTTTTAATGATATTGAGGAAAGTGTAAATAAAGAGAAGCTAATTGAAAATGGGGACAAAATATCTACTCCTGATATTTCAAATATGCCAAAACATGAGTTGGAAGAAGCGGTAGATGATGCAGAAGAGGAAATTAAAAGTGAGGAGAAAACATCTACTCCTGATATCCCAAATATCCCAAAACATGAATTGGAAGAATCTGTAGAAGAAGCAGAAGAGAAAATCAAAAGTGAAACACCATCAATTGATAATAATGAGATGTTGAGTGCGGATCAAACAGAAAGTTTATTGGATAATGCTTTATCAGACATCAATACAATCAAAGGTGTTCTAGGCAGTATTATAATTGAGGAATCAGGGATTATCATTAAAGAAAAAACAGTGGAAGGTTTGGATGCTGAGGTAGCATCCGCATTATTTTCAACGATTTTTTATGTATCTGAGGACTCCATTGAAAAACTAAATTTGGGACAGATTGATAGGGTTTTCATTGAAATTGGAAAAGTGAGAGTATATTTATTCAAGGGGAATGGATATATTATTGGTATATTTACTGAGGAAATAGTAAAGATTGGACTTATACATGTTAAAGCAAGGCAATTACTTCGAAATATAAAAAAGGTTCTTGGAGTATGAAAAACACAATAGAAAAGGTTACATCAATTCCCGGTGTTAGGGGCGCTGCTGTAATAACAAAAGACGGACTACTTATTGATAAGGTATTTTATGATAATGAGAGTAGTGAGGTGGTTGGAGCTATGGTAGCACAAATTAGCAGAGAGATGGAAAACTCCCTTGGAAAAGCAACAGATGAAATACCTATATTAGCAACAATATATTCTTCAAATGGGGAAATAGTTTTTCTATCCCAAAGTGATTTTATTATTGCAGTTCTATGCGAAAAGAAAACAAATATTGGTGTGATTACTATTAAGATTAAGGACATTGCTATAGAATTGAAAGAACAGCTGAAAAAATGAAACAACTGGTACTTGTTCCGGACATAATCAATAAATTGGAAGAAGCAGTTGATGACTATATGGCTGCAACCCGTGTAAGAGCCGTTATTATTATTAATACGGCAGGGCAGATGATATTTAGAAGCGGAATCAAAAGATCTGATAGTTTTATGCAATCATTTGGTGCATTATCTGCCGGAATATTTAATGCAACTGTTTCATTAGCGCAACTACTTGGAGATGATTATTTTGAAAATATATTACAGGAAGGGAAACGAATAAATTTGTATTATAGTGCAGTGAATAGTGAAATAATAATTTTGACAGTATATAATAAAAATGCAATAATTGGTGTAATCAATGTTATGAATAAGAAATTAAAAAAAAATATTTTAGATCTTATGACAGAAGATAATATGGGAGCTAAAAGAGTTGCTTCATTTGATAGTGAATATAAAGATGGAGTTGAAAGTCTTCTTGATAATATGTTCAAATAATTTATAAAAGGATAAATATGAAAAAAATAATTATGTTAACATTTATATTCCTGGTTTTATTCGTATTAATGTCAGCTGATCCATCAACTCTAATACACCCTCCTTTTAAGCATAATATGGGCTTTAATAAGGCAAATAGCGCAATTGCAAAAATGGTGCTTGGAAAGAAAATATCTTTTCATAGAACGGCTGGTATAATTGCATTGAAATTATTGAGCGAAGATGACCCGGATAATAGAAATGATGATGCAATATTAACCATTTTTGGTTTGAATAATCATCAATTAGTTTATAATGTTTCAACAAAGCAAGTAAAAACATTTGGGAAAAAAGGTAAAGGAGATGAAACTAATATTCTTTTTTATCCGCAGGATGTTGCTGCTGATAAATACGGTAATGTTTATATTTCCGATACATATAATTTCCGTATCCTTAAATTGAAATACGATTCCCTTTCTGATTCTTTAATGTTTATTTCACAATTCGGACAGTATGGAAATGATTCATTTGAGGTAAATCTTCCAAGTATGATGGATCTCGATTCGGATGGAAATTTATATATTTCCGATTCAGGGAATAATAGAATAATGGTTCTTGATTCAATGCTTAAACCATTTAAAATTCTAAGAGATATACCAAATCCCGGAGGTATAGTACTTATTGATAAAGAGAAAAAATGGTGTTCAATCAAGGAAAAAGCATTTATTGTTGTTGTATCAGAGTCAAGGAAACTTTTAAAGCTCTCATTAAGAGGTGAAATCATTGCAGAGCAATTTGCACACAATGTTACTGGATTTGAAAATGTTAGTTTTAATGCAATTGATTATGATTATCATGGAAATGTTTGGGTTACAGACAAATTGAATAGTGTGATTCACAAATTTGATAAGGATTTGAAATATATTGTTTCATTTGGCGGAGAGGGCTTTAGCAAGAATAAATTTTATAAACCTGTTGGGATAAGTATTTTTAGAAAATTTGGTCAGGTCTTCATTGTTGAAGAAACTGGGTTTCAGTATTATTGGATAGGAGTGGATGGATGGATTGAATCAATCACACCAAGCACAGTTAATGATTCAACGCCTGCAATTACAATTAGCTTATATACTACAGAACAATGCCGTGTTTCTATTGAGATTACAAAGGATAAAAATGAAGTAAGGAAACTAACAAAATATTTAAGAAGAACAATAGGAATGAATCATATTATTTGGGATTTAAAGGATAATAACGGCAATGATATTGTTGAAAAGGGGAAATATAAAATAAAAATTACATTAGAGGCATTATACTCATCCAGGGGATTTTTTGAGAAAAAAATTGAGGCATTTTTTGAGAAAAATTAGTATATTATTTGCGATTCTGATTATTTCATCATTTATTTTTTCGGAAGGAATAGTTTCAATGGCTCCAAATATAACAGAATGTCTTTACTTTATTGATGCAGGTGATTTGATTACAGGAAGAACCGTTTATTGTAATTATCCTGAACAGGTTAATGAAATTCCTATTATTGGCAGTTTTACTGAAATAGATTTTGAAAGGATTTTGAAAATAAATCCAGTAATAGTATTTTTCTCAGGAAATTTAACCAAACAATCAAAGGGATTTCTTAATAGTATTGGAACAAAGTACATAGATATTAAAATGGAATCTTATGAAACCATATTTAATGGTTTATTAATATTGGATAGTATTATTGAGACAGGATTTAATATTGATTCCTTTAAAATGTACATGGATTCTATTTTAGACAGATCTAAAAGTGAAGAATCATTAAGTGTCTATATTGAAATAGGAAATAAACCATCTATATCAGCAGGGAAAGACAGTTATATTGGAAGTATTCTTGAAAAAATGGGATACAGGGTAGTGTCATTTTCAGAAAAACCATATGTTTCAATTAATCAGGAACAAGTAGTTTTGAGCAATCCTGATATTATAATTATTATGAGTGGTGCTACTAATATTATTAATAGAATTGGATGGGAAAATATTAAGGCAGTAAAGGGAAACAGAGTAATAATTATGAATGATAATGAGATTGATATTCTTTCGCGTCCTGGTCCTCGTGTTAATCAGGCTGTAACAGTTTTGGTTGAAAAATTGAGATGAAATTATATAAAAAATATATTTTATTTATATCCATATTTGTAATTGTTTCTATAGTATATATTTTTACAGGAAATGGATTCTCTATAGATAATTCTTCTTTTGTTATTTGGTATTTGCGTTTTCCAAGATATTTATTAGCAATAATGACAGGTGCAATACTTGCTTTTTCCGGCGCAATGATACAAGGTGTTCTTAGAAATCCTCTTGCAGATCCATATCTTTTGGGTATTTCAGGTGGAGCTGTTTTGGGTAATGCCATAGCCGGACTAATTGTGCCAGGTAATGTTCCATTATCCATTCTTCTATCCTTTATAGGAGGATTTTCTGCATTTGCAGCAACATTACTGATTTCCGGTTTATGGAGAGGAAATAGGCAATATAGTACTATAATTGCCGGTATTATGACTGGAACATTCTCATCATCGGCAGTTGCTCTTATATATGTATTTTCAAAAAAGGGTCCAGGTGAGTATTTTTATGCTATTATGGGCACACTTAATGTGATGTTCTATAAAAATCTTATCCCTTTATATTTACTTATTATTGCAATTTTGTTATTACTTATATTCATTATATTAACATTATCAAAGGAAATGGATGTTATTTCATCAGGATATGATATTGCAGAAACATCAGGTATCTCTGTAAAAAAAACTGTCTATACATCTCTTACTATAAGTGCATTCCTGGTTTCTGCAGTAGTTGCATTTGCCGGGGTTATTGGTTTTGTAGGTATTATGGTTCCACATTTAATAAGACGATTATCCCCTGCAAAACATTTGCATATTTACCTATTATCTCTACTTGGTGGTGCAATACTTCTATTATTTGCAGATGTGATTGTAAGAAATGTATTTGTTTTTGAGATTCCTGTTGGTATAATCACTTCTCTTATTGGAATCCCTTTCTTCATATATGTATTAAAAAAGGGAAACAATGATTAAAATTAATAATTTGAAATTTGCTTATGAAAAGGTAAATGTAATTGATATTGACTCACTTAATTTTCCTGAGAATGGTATTATTTCTCTTATTGGCCCAAATGGAGCAGGTAAATCCACATTAATGAAACTTATTGGAAAAATTATTCCAATTAAGAATAATGCAAAAATAGAGATTAATGGTATGAATATAAAATCATATTCAAGTGCTGTTCTTTCTTCACTTCGAAGTTATGTACCTCAGGATACAACAGTGCAGTATAGATTTACTGTAAGACAATTTATTTCATTTGGGATGTATAGAGAGATGTCCCTATTTTCAGATTTATCCCACAAAAGAAAAGTTGAATGTGAAAGTATCATTAATTTCCTTGAATTAAGGGAAGTTGCAAATAAATATATTTCAGGCATTAGTGGTGGTGAACTGCAGAAGGCACATATTGCAAGAGCTCTTTTTCAAAATACTCCAATTATGATGCTTGATGAACCAATAAGTAATATTGATATTCATTATAGATTTGCAATTATGCGAAAATTAACTGAATTGTCAAAAAGTAAATTAATTATCTATATCACTCATGATGTAAATAATGCTTTAAATAATTCTGATAGGATATTAGCATTAAAATCGGGTAAAATTGTGTTTTTTGAATCACCTGAATTTACTGCTGAGAATCTTAATCTGATATATGGAAAGAATTTTGATATTGTGAAAACAAAAGGGAAATATGTTATTTTAGATGAGGAGGACAAATGAAAAAGATGGTTATTCTATTAATTTTGATATTGTCAGTAAATTTTCTTTTCAGTGAATATGTAAATAGAATCAGAATGGTAAATGGTACATTCACAAAAAAAGAATTTATTTTTAAGCAATTAACATTTAGTTCTGATGATTATATAGATGCAAAGGATGTGGAAGAATCAATACTAAATCTAAAAAAAACAAATTTATTTGGCAAGGTACTTATTGAAGCAGTAAAGATAGATTCTCTGTCAAAGGAATTTATTAATATTGATTCTCTCAGTAAACATATAGTTGATGATACTATTGATATATATATAACAGCAAAAGAAATGGTACCATTCATGCCTTCATTGGGATTTGAATTGAATGAATTTCCTGAAAAATACTTGATTGCATTAGCATTAAGTTTTAATAATTTATGGAGAGAGCGGCATATTATTGAAGGAATTTATACATTTGGTTATGTTACTGAATTTGCTCTTAAATATCAAATTCCAGCAGTATATTCAAGACCATATAATTTTCAATTTAAAGTTGCTTATAGCACAGTCACAAAGCCCTATGTTGGATTAAACGAATTGCATAAGAAAATAATCATTGGAGGAGGATATACTATTCATCCTAAAATTGTCCCCGAATTATCCATTGGTTATGACAGGGTTTCTATAGCTATTGGTGATTCAAATATTGATACTGTTTCAATTGATTATATTAATAATACAATGCTTGGTTATGATGAATTCATGATTCTTCAATTTAATGTTAAAACAGATTTTCGTAATGATCCTTTTTATCCAAGAAAAGGTGTATATTCAGAATTAAATTATGAATATAATATTAATTTCTGGAATCAAAATATAAATAGATGGAAAATAAATTTAGATGTAAAGAATTTTGTTGATGCAAATATTTTTGTTATTGGAATAAGAAATCAATTCACTATGCAGAATGGAACTCTTGCTCGTTATAATCTAACTGAATCAAAGTATTTTGAAAATAGATGTATTGCTGATAGTGAGTTAGTGGGGATGAATAGATATACGGGTAATCTTGAATTACGCTATTCAATACCTTTTCTTTATTATCCTATTGAATTACCAGTTATAGGGACATTTAGCATTGGCACAATGATTGTTGCTTTTTCCGACTGGACATATATTGCTGATGATATTGGTAATATCAGCTGGAATTCAAATTCACTTAGATGGGGTTATGGCGCAGGTATAAGGTTATATTCCGAGATATTTAATTTACTTGGTGTTGATATAGGTTTTGATAGCCAAAAATCCCTTGCCAATGGATTAAAAATCAATCTTGCAATCTTTTCCTGGAATTTCTGATCTTTGGGTATATTCCGAATAATTTGAGGAATATATTGAACAAACATAAGCAAAAGGAAAGGATGAAGACAGAACAGAGAATACTGAATACCGTATTCCACCCAGGCGGACTTTCAGCAGTACTGGATGACAGACCAAGAACGGGATGCGGAATATGTAATGCGGGATGCGGGGAAAAAATAAAAATATGACCCTTCGACCACGCTCAGGGCAGAGCAGACCAAGAACGGAATGCGGAATGTGTAATGCGGGGGAAAAGAAGGAATGACAGACACAGAGCGGAAATACTGGATTCCTGCCTTTCCACCTCAGCGGATCTTTGACGCAGGAATGACAGAGAAAAAAAGAAATGAAAGAAAAGAGTAAAAATTGAAAGATAAAATTATGAAAAAAATTATATTAATTCTGTTATTTCTGCATTAAGAAAATCGCAAATGCTTATCCCATCCCCTCCAATAAGCATTTTTTTATAAACATGATACTTTTTTGAAAACATCTCCATTCCGTATAAAACAGGTCTTTTGTAATTGCTTTTTACTTCAATTGCAATTGCTTTACCTTCAATTACTAAAATAAAATCAACTTCATAATTCCCATCTCTCCAATAATATACTTCTCCATTATACTTTATTGCCTGATTAATCAAATGACTCCCCACGGCACTTTCAACTAGATGACCCCAATACACCTTATCACTTTTGGCTTCTGCAATATTCCTTGAAGTGTATGATGTAATGAATGCAGTATTCAAAACCTGTAATTTGGGACTTGATGATTGTTTTTTTATTTCCTTTTTTGAGAATTTTGATAAACCAGTGATAATTCCGGCTTTTGATAGTAGATTTAGATAATGAGCAACAGTAACAGTATTCCCTACATCATGTAATTGTCCAAGCATTTTTGTGTAAGACAATATTTGTGATGAATATAATGCTCCAAGCTCACAAACCTGTTTTAGTAAAGCAGGTTTACGAATATTTTCCAAAAATAGTATATCCTTAGAAAGAGTTGGTTCTATTATACTATTTAATATGTATAATCGCCATCTTTGAAAATTATTTGTTAGAGAGGTTGCTCCCGGATATCCTCCATATACAATATATTTTTCCTCTTTCCAGCCAAATGCATTGTTCATTTCCTTATATGACCAATGACACATTCTAATAACTTCAAATCTCCCCATTAATGATTCTGTTCCTTTTTGCATGAGTGTAGGAGAAGACCCGAGTAATAATACATGAAGATTAATCTTGTTTTTTGTATCCTTTTCCCAATTTGATTTAATTGATTCTTCCCAATTATTTATTTTCTGAATTTCATCAAATATGAGCAAACCTTTTTGTGATGCTCTCATTTTTAAGTGTATTGTTTCAAATTGTTCATCAATCCAAGATAATTCTTTTAATGAGGGTATGTCAGCTGTTACATAATGTATTGGATAATTTAATTCATCAATTAGCTGTAAAGCAAGTGTTGTTTTTCCTATTTGTCTGGGACCTGTAATAATCTGGATAAAACGCCTTTTTTCATTGAAACGCTTTTTTAGTATCTGTAATTCACTTCTCTTTATTTTTTTACTCATTATATTTAGTAATTTTACTCATTATATTTAATTTGTCAAGAGAGGAATTCGGGGGACGGTGGTAGAAAAAGTAGAAAAATTGGAGAAGTATGCTGATAGTAATGGATTGGGAGGGTTACGAACAACATATTCCTCAAATTATTCAGAATAAGCGTACAAACATAATGATATGAGAATATAAATTTCAAAGAATGCTGGTAGAGACCCCTTCGACTATGCTCAGGGCAGAGCAGACACAGAGCGGGATGCGGGGTGCGTAATGCGGGGTGCGCGTAATGCGGGATGCGGGGTGCGTAATGCGGGGTGCGTAATGCGGGGTGCGTAATGCGGAATGCGGGGAAAAAATAAAAATATGAAGGGATGAAAAGAGATTTTTCACCATTCGGCCATTCGACCATTCGACAGGCTCATGACAAACAGGCTCATGACAAACAGGCTCAGGCGTAGCATGTGGAGCGGGGAGAATTTTCAGAATAATCATTTCGGATCAGGGAATTCAAGATGTATTCTTATGGTATTGCTTTAATTTCTTTTAATAAAATTTCTGCTCTTTCTAGCCAATAAGTTTTGTATTTTTTACCAATTTTGATTGCCTGTTTTATATATTTCAATGCTTCCTTTTTTTGCTTTGTAGCTGAAAGTGCCCTTGCTTTATGAAATTTTACTTTTGCAGTATCAGGATGGTTTTTGTCGTGCTTCCTATTCATGATATTAAGTGCCTTATCATAATATTCAATGGATTTTTGATTTTCACCTTTTTCAAGAAATACATTACCAAAAGCTGCATATGATTCTGCAATTAAAAGATGTTCTTCTCCAAGGACTTTTAATCGTATTGTAAATGATTTATTGAAATATTCAAATGCCTTATTATATTCACCTTTGTCATTATATAAATTCCCGATATTATCAACGATTTTTCAAGTATAATTAATTATACACATTTACTTAAAACGAAAATCA
>CBDUZN010000009.1:0-22897 GCA_965371715.1 uncultured bacterium
AATTAATATTAAAAGGAGTTTTCTTATCTGAAAATTTATAAGAAATACTGCTTTTATATTCAAGAATTTCAATATTCTTTTTATAAATATGCTTTGGAATTTTCATACCAAAAGAAAGTGTATGCGATGCTCCAAGTTCCGGATGAATACCCATGCTATATGAAATATTGAAAATTGATTTATTGAATTTGGTTTTTACTGTTAGAATCTTATTATTACTTATAGAAAGGGCGATTAGCATAATATCATTTAATCTAATATCAATGCCGGCAAGAAAAGCCAATATACCATTAAACCCACATTGAACATGAATATTATAATTGTCATTTAACATACTTATCATCATATAGGATAATAAATCAGAATCAATTTTTGAAAAATATGTAATTATATTAAAATTTCGATTTGAAATCATTCCCGTTAATCCTATTTGCCAATTTAATGAGTATAGTCCGTCTTCAAATAATACATATTTCACTACTGGGTAAAGTCCAAGTATCATTCTATTATGCTTAATACCAATAAATGGCAGTAAAGAAAATCTATTCATGAATGAATTCGCACTAAATACTATAGTACCACCTGTTACAATAACATCATTTGAATATACATATCTTATATATTGATTATTAAGCATAAGCATATTCCAAAAAATAGTGCTGCCCGCTTCATAGTATGATCCATTCATTGCATTATTTAATGCAAGATATTCATCAATATAGCCGAAAAAATCATTCTCAGCAGTAATAAATGCTGCATTACATAATAAAAATATTGTAAAGAAAAATATCATAGAATATATTTTTTTCATAACTCCTCCTTTCCTATATTGTATATTGTTTCATCGCCTATGTCAATAGTAGTGAGAAAATCATTTTGATCATTAACCTCATTGACTAATTTAAAATCTTAAATACAATTATTTACAACAATTTAGTTTTTTAGTAGGAGAATAAATGAAAAAAGGTATTTTGATTTTATTCATATTTATCATTACAGTATCCTTAATTGCTGATAGCATTCCCATTAAAGATCCTGATAATATTACTATTCAAGGACCTGATAGTATCCCTATTCCAGAAACCGATAGTATTACCACTATTCTGGAAGATGACTTTACAAGAGGAATGAGAGAAGGTGAAAAATATGCTAATGGTCAGTCGGAGATCAAGTGGGGATTCATCGGATTTGCATCTGGATTCCTCTTGGCACCATTGGGGATTGGTTGCTTGGGAGCCACAGTATCTGGCTATTTAGCTAAACCATCTATTCCAAAGGCAATTACATTTAAAAATTCAGGCTTTATTATGGGATTTAAAAATACATATACATCAAGAATTAAACGAAAAAGGGTATTCAACTCACTTATTGGAGGAACAGTAGGTTCATTATCTCTAGGAATATTGCTTTGGATATTGAACAATACTGTATGGCTCTGATAAAATTAAATTACCTTGATTAAAACTCAATTTTGTAATATGATATAATTATGACTATACTTGAAGTTTTAATACTAATTATTTTGATACTAATTGTTGCATTACTCTTCTTTCTAATATTCAGGAAAAAGGGTAATAATGAAATGTATCTAAAAATTAATACACAGCTCCTTGAATTTGAAAAAAATATTAATGAAAATATTAATAGTAATAAAAAGGAATTGGAATATACAAAGGACATCATTTCTAAAAACACATTGAAAACCGTTGAAATGATCACAAACCTTGCGGGTACAATAGGGAAATTAACCGAAGAACAGAAGCATGCAACAAAATTAACTGAGGATCTAAAATATCTGTTCAGAAAACCAAAATCAAAAGGGGCATATACTGAAATAATTTTAGAAGAAATGCTTCATCGTGTTTTACCAAAAGGTATATGGTATAAACAGTATATGATTTCTGAAAATAGTACAGAAAGGGTTGATTTTGCTATTCACTATAATAAAAGTATTATACCTATTGATGTGAAATTCCCCACTGATGATTATAATAGATATGTAGAAGAATCGGATATTGATAAAAAACAATTATTATGGAAGGAATTTTTAAAGAAACTCAAACTATTAATAAAAGATATTTCAAAAAAATATATTTTACCAGAATATGGCACTTCAGAATTCGCCATTATGTTTATTCCTACTGATTCTGTTTATTTTGACGCTATTACCTCTGAAAATAATGAGGGCTTTGAAAATGATTTATTTGATTATTCTCAGAAATATAAAGTGCTTCTTACCGGTCCTTCAACATTCTATGCATTTCTTCAAATAATCATAACTGGTCTCAGAAATATTGAAATCTTCAAAAACACAAAAAAGCTTATTGAGAACATTAAAAAACTTGAACGCAACATTGAACATTTCAGTAATAAATATGATGATGTTGGTAGTAAACTTGAAAAGGCAACTCAGGCATATAAAGTTAGCTTAACTCATTATGATAGAATAAAAAAGAATGCAGAGGATATCATCTCTATTGATGATAGTAATAAAGAAATAACAAAGGAGTAGCAATGCCGGATATTAATAAAGACCGACTTGTGAATAGATTTATGGAAATGGTTAAGATATCTTCAGAATCACTTAATGAAGAAAATTTTGGCACATACTGTAAGAAATTTCTAGAAAATGAAATCGGTTGCGAAATATATGAAGATAATTCCAAAAGTAAAATAGGTGGAAATCAATCAAATATTATTGCCAAATATTATGGTAATTCAATGAAAAAAGCAATTATGTTTGCAGCACATCTGGATACTGTAAAACCCGGAGAAAACATTGTACCTGTTATTGAAGGAAATAGAATAGTATCATCCAGTAATACAATCCTTGGAGCGGATGATAAAGCAGGGATTGCTTCATTATTTGAAGCATTATTATTAATAAAGGAAAATGAAATTGATGCACCGGATATTGATATTGTACTTACTGTTGGAGAGGAAATTGGACTTATGGGTGCTAAACATCTTGATTATTCATTACTGAGAGCAAAAGAAGCATACGCATTGGATAGCGAAGAAGTAGAAAAAATTTGTGTTCAGGCACCATCTCAAAATTCTATTGATATTGAAATTACAGGAATGGAAGCACATGCAGGAATGTGTCCAGAAAAAGGCATTTCCGCAATTAAAACAGCTGCAGAAGCAATTGTAAATATGCCGCTTGGGAGAATTGATTCCCATACAACAACAAATATGGGCACAATCAAAGGCGGAGTAGCAACAAATATTGTCACAAAAAAGGTTGAAATCAAAGGTGAGGTAAGAAGTCATTGTGAAGATAAATTGAAGTTTTATACTGATAAAATCAAAGAAGCAATCTATACTGCATGCTCAAATAATCGATTAACATTACCGGATGGAAGTATCCAAACAGCGATATGTAATGTTAATGTGAATAGAGAATACAATTCAATGCATATAAAACCTGGAGAAAGTGTACTTGAAAGAGCAGAGCGGGTTTACAGAAAACTTGGTATTCCATATAAAACATTCACAGGCGGCGGTGGTTCAGATGCAAATATATTTAATGAACATGATATAAAAACAATTATTCTTGGAATAGGAATGATGAATGTTCATACTGTAAATGAATATATTGAAATGGATGATCTTGCTTTAACCACAAAAATCATTCTTGGACTTGTTGAAGAAGCATCAAAGTAATTCATAATTGTAGCAGCACAGCATACTGTACCATTTGTGTATAATTACTTATACTTGAAAAATCGCTTCCTTGATGAGTATATCAAAAGTTTTAGTATCGGTATATTTAAGAGTGCGATATTTCTTTGTGTAATAACACAAAAAGCAATTATCTATCAAACAATCTTTTTTGAAATAAACCGTGAGTTCATTAAACGAGCAACTGCAATATATGAAGGTTTGAATCTTATTCGGGATCCTACTTTATAATGTTTTCCTGACAAGGTCTTCTTATCCTTTACATCATAAACAGTCATATCAGAAGTAGTTCCCATAAAACTGATGTTTTTGTTCAGAGATTCCATTTTGTCAGGATCTACATCAAGGATACCAAAATCCAATATTGCTCTATTTGATTTACTTTCTTCAATGTTTTCAATATCTTCAGCAATATGTCCAACACTTCCCTCACTAATCTTTCCATCTGGTATCATTGATTTCTTCTCCATTTCAACAATATTCCCGTAAAAAACAAATACATTATTACTGAGATTCCTGAATCTCTTTCCATTCAAAGGAGATACCCCAAGAAATGCTGCTTCGCCTATTCTAAAATGATTTGCCCCGGGAGGATATTTCTTACTTGAAACAAGTGGTAAAGTAATAGAAGTACCAGCAGACATAAGAGGTATGTCCTTTTTAAACAATGCTTCAAGGAATTGCTTGTATAGAGACAGTTGTACAATCTTGTCAAATGTTGGTTCTATACCATACATACATCCAAGATTAGTACCTATGCCTTCAACAAAAATATTTGGCAAATCAAATATCTGTCTGTAAAATGAAATAATATTATCCCCAATAATACCCTCTCGCAATTCACCCATTTCTATCATTATTATAATCTTGTGTATCTTACCTTGCCTTTTTGCTTCATCATTGAGAGCCATTACTGTTTCTTTTGATGTATTAAGTGATATATCCGCATAGGTCACAACATCCTTTATATATCTAATTGCAGGTGGTTTAATATATATTGTTATTATGTCAGGTTTAATTTTCTTTATTGCCTTTAAATTAGATATTCTTGAATCGCCAATTGAATGAGTTTGCTTTATGATATCAGATATGAGTATTTCTTTTAATATCTCTTTATTCCCTGAGAGTATCTTTGTTACCAGAGTCCATGAAATATTCTTATTGCTTAGATAATCAGATATTTTCTCAATATTACTCAGTATTTTTTTGGTTCGGATCTCAAGCCATGCCATTATTTCTTCTTAGTATATCTCATATCTGCATATTTATTGGTCATACCAAGACGCTCATAGAGTCGCTTTGCTGGATTATTATATTCAACATGTAATTTAACATCACCATCCGCCTCATCAAATGCTTTCTTAATGATTTTAGACCCTAACCCCTTTCCTCTCATGTTTTCATGAACTGCTACATATACCAAAATATTAGGAGGGATATATTCTTTCATTGCCGTTTTATTCATTATAAGTACCCCTACTAACTTGTTCTCCTTATAGGCAACAATAACAAATCCGCCCTTATTAATCTCATCTGATAAAGCATAATCTAAACACAAACCTATTGATTTTTTGTTATCTCCAAATTCTCCAAGATATTTATATAGGAATTCAATAATATCTTCTTTTGTCTTAATCTTCTTCAACTCTTTAGGTGTTCTTAATACATGCATTGTCAACATAATATTTTATCCTTTTTAATTTTATTATATTATCATTTTATTATACTGATTCTGAAAAATATGTCAAACAATCGCATAGTTAGTAGCTATCATTAAAAAGATTCTTTCGTATTTTGGGTGGAAAATATATTATTTTAATAGATAGAGACCAATAATAATTAGAAAAAAACTGATATATTGGAATTTATAGAATTTTTCCCTTAAAAATATTAGTGAAATAAAAACAGTAATAATGGGATGTGATCCTGCAATGGGGGCCGCAATGGAAACAGGCAATGCCTTTAATGATTTATAAAATGAAATTCCCCCAAGGGTAGTAATAATAACAGAAAGTATTCCAAATAGAATACCAAGTGGATTAAAATTATGGTGTTTTTCTTTTTTCCACCAAATAAGTATATATGGCATCCACACAATTGGTGCAATAATTCCAAAAATCAATATCATTGTTACCGGTTCAATATCATTCACCAATGTCTTTGAAACAACAGACCATATACCCCATAATAATGTTGCTGAGATAGTCCATAAAATCCATATTCTGCCTTTACCATGTTTATTACTTTTCGGTTCCAAACATATTGTAACGCTTCCTATGATTATAATAATTATTGCAATAAATTGAATAATTGTCGGCATTTCCTTCAAGAAAATCATTCCTCCTAAAATACTGACAACTGAATATCCAGATACAATAGGAGCAATTACTGAAACAGGTCCTGTCAAAAGTGCAAGAAAGAAAAACAAAAATGCTATTGCGGAAACACCCTGTATAACAAATGCTTTAATTAGTATTGGAGACATAGGTATAGAACCATTCATATAGATATAGAAAATATATGCAATAGGTAATGAGAATATTGCATTAATTATTGTCATTCTCACAGGATTAAGCTTTACTGTTCCAACTTTTGTGAAAATATCAGCAACTCCGAAAAATACTGCTGCCATTATTGCATATATCAAACAAACTCCTTGTATAACCTTTTATATTAACACATATTTGGGATATTAACAACAATATATATTCATTTATTATTACCCTTTTAAATTACTCGGATATGTCTGTTTCTGCGGATCATGACCCTTCGACTAGGCTCCGGGATGTCAAACGAAAACGAAGATACTTGTTGGGGCGTTTCGCGAACCGCCCCTCAGCCTATTGGTTGTGTGAGAGAGCAGAAAAGAAAACAATGATAATGATTTGTGTAATATATTCCTCGAATTACTCGGAATATACGGAATAAACCCTAACTCACCATCCACCACCGCCACCTCCACCGCCGCCTCCACCGGAAGACCCGCCTGAAGATCCTGAGCTGGATGAAGATGATGAAGTAGATATCGCGGAATTAAGAGAAGAGCTAAATGATGAAGCAAAATTACCCGAACTAAATGATCCTGTTCCGGCATACCATACAGGATGATATGCTGTTCCTCTTTCAATAGCAATATTATCTATTACACTCTGGAATTTATTTGTCCATTTATTTTCAATATCAAGAGCAAAAGCAAATGGTAGAAATTTTTCATATGTCTCAATATTGGAAGGTGGCGAATTATGATACTCAATATCATCCTTTTCTGCTGTATTCATGTACATTTTAAACCCTTCAATTTTATCCATTATTTTTCTTCCCTTAATAGTAGGGGCTTTAAGAAGATCAAAGAATAGAACATGAAGACCAAGCATTGCAATAAGAATAATATTAAAAATTACAGGAATATTTTGAGTAAATAATGATAAGACAACAATTTCAACAATGAGAAATGGTAAAATAAATATCAAAAGAAAAATAGATGCGAAAAATTTCTTTTTTTCTTTGGAAGAAATTGCACTTCTTAAATTTTTAATTGCAGAAGTCACCATTACCATTAATCCTATTGTCCACATAGAAAGCCAGATGTAGAGAAACATTGATTCAACATCTATTCGAGGTGATAAAACAAATGCCAGTACAATAGCAAGAATTGATAGAATAATTGCCGGCACGGTATAAATAGAATTAAGGAAAAAGAAAGTATTCTTATATGATTTATTCAATGATTTTTTTAATTTTCCAATAGTTCCAAATATGGTTGTTCTGTTTTCTCTATCCAATTTGATTGATTGGTATCCATCAAGTAATTCATTCATTACAACTTTCTCTTCTTTTGATAAGGAATCATCCACATTTTTCAATTTTTCAATTATATATTTCTTTTTTTCTTCAATAATCTTTATATATCCCTTTACTGCTAAATTCATTATAAGAGACGAAAAGATCTTATTATCATAATTCATTTTCATAATATATCTGATTGCTCCTGGAGATAAATTTTCAGGTGATTCATATAGTGGGATAATTGTTCCTTTATCAGGATCCTTCCCTACTTTTACCCATGCCCACATATAATAAATAAAAAGTAAAAGAATACCCAAAATTGCAATAATTATATGCATATTATCCTTAATAAAATATACAGCTTTCTCGCTTTTTGTTGGCTCTTTCACATAACCCTTGGGCCATGAAACGGCTATAGTCATTCCTTCATGTGAATGAAATCTTTCTGTGCTAATAAAACTAACAAATGATGTGTCCTTTTCAATAACTTTATACGCCATTCCACTTTCACCTGCTTCACCTGTATATGCAATATAATCAATACTATCAGCCAAAATTCCATTAGGTAAATATACATTGCATTTAATATGATTAATATTAAATGTCCATCCATTGCCTGTAACATTCCAATAAAGTTCATCATGATTTTCAAAGAAACCCAATTGTCTTGTTGTTTTATATGAAATCTCATAGGTATAATAACCGGGATGCAAAAATACATTTTTGCTGCCAATATATATTCTTATACCATTTCTCAAATTTTCCGTATGATATGGCTCTTTCTCTCCATTCTTTTTAATTTCAATAATCTCAAATCCAACAGAATAACCATTCCCGACTTTATCAGTATAATACAAAGGAAAATCTCTGAAAATTCCTCTTCTAATTTCATCCCCTCCTGCAAACACAGTAATTTCTTCATTAATAATCATTGAACCATCTTCACTAATATGTATATTACTGATATATGATTTAATATGTTCGGTCTCAGCATATATAAACACTGTTATTAAACATAAAAAAATAAATATCCATTTTTTCATTATTATCTCCCTACTTAACTTTTGGAACCTGTCTCTCAATAATCAATTCAATTTCGAAATAATCCCTGTCCTTGTATTTAAATAAATCAGCAATGATCATTGTAGGAAATGATTGGATTAGGGTATTATAATTTCTCACTGCGCCATTGTAATATCGTCTTGCATATTGAATAGTATTTTCAATATCAGTTAATGATTCCATTAATTTAATATATGTCTCATTTGCTTTTAAATCAGGGTAATTCTCAACAACAGCCAAAAGGGTTTTCACCTGCTTAGACAATTCCATTTCAGCATTATTCTGCTCTTTTACTGTTTCCGCACTTTCAGCATTATTTCTTAATTTAACTGTATTCTCCATTACATTTTTCTCAAAGTTTGTATATGATTTAACAGTTTCTAAAAGATTTGGTATAAGATTGTATCTTCTTTTTAATTGCACATCTATTGCACTCCATGCTTCTTTAACAAGATTCTTCAATTTGACAATACGATTATATGCAAAAATAAAAAATAATAATACTAAAAAAATAATTCCGGAAATAATATAACCCATAGAATCTCCTTATTTACCTATTCTCTTTAATGCTTCTCTTGTGCTTAATGTTGAAAGTTCCGTGTTCTCAACAAAATTCCTCACCGATTCAGGGTTTTTTCTTGCAGATTGTCTTAATGCCCAGCCTATTGCTTTTTTTATGAAGAATTCCTTTTCCCTAGCACACTTTTTAATATTTGAATAAAGTATTTTTTCATTTATTTCATCTTTATAATTTAATTGAAAAATCAATGCAGTTCTTCTTAGCCACATATTATCACTATTTATCCACTTTTTATTTATTGATTTCATAAATTTCTTATCTTTAAGCAATATTGGTCCAACAATATTTGATGCGGTTGCATCAATTGTATCCCACCATGATTTATTTGTTATCATATATTGAGTAACAGGTATAAATTCTGTATCCAATGTTTTTATTTTTGCAGTAATCAAACCTATAGCAGAATACTGACAATCTCTGTAATCCTGTTCCCATAGTGTTTTAATAACATCAGACATATTTTCATTCTCAGGATATCCATATTCTTTTATAAATGATTTGAATAATTCCTTTCTTGTTTGTGAGGAAATACCAATAAAATCAAATTGATTACGCATGTATTTTTTCATTCCTGCGGCACTTTCCATATTAATATTCTGCTTATAGGATTTTACCAGTGGTTTTATGTAATTCATTGCTTTTATGCTTTTTTTCTTCACTTTTCTCCTATTTTTCTTTCAATGCTAAATGGGAATGTATGTGCTCCAACAGATGTATTAAAAGTAACATCCCCTGTTACTAACACTTTCATATTCCCTAATCCCATCATAATATTTGGAAGATTGGTTTTTAGTTCCTTTAATTCCGGTTTTATTTTTGTTGAATAAGTGGTCTTAGCATTTTTCTTGATTACAATATTCTCTTCTGTTTCCCCGGTAGCCATTTTTTTATCATCAATGAATATCTCATAACTTATTTCTTCTATTTCCACATCTACATTGTTTGGATTATATATTCCAATATCCACAAGAAGTACAATGTTTCCCAAAGAAGGCATTCCTACATTAATACCTTCAAAGTTATACTGCAAATTTTTAATTGCATTGATCTGTTTATATGCAGTACATGAAGATAAAAAAACAATAATAATAATAAAAAGAATGGTGATTTTTTTCATATCATTTCCTCCAGTTTTTTTCTGTATTCATCAGGATCAATATTTTCCGTATTCACTTTTTCTTCAATTGCTGCTTTTAAAACAGCATAACTCTCTTCCACAAACACCCTTTTATCAAATGGTTTAGGAATAATATAATCAGCACCGAATTTTAATTCCTGCTTATATATTTTTTTTATATCATTAGTAGCATCCATCCTTGCAAGATCTGCAAGTGCCTTTGAGGCAGCCATTTTCATATTTTCGGTAATGTTTTTTGCGCCACAATCCAATGCTCCTCTAAAAATAAATGGAAATCCAAGTACATTGTTTATTTGATTAGGAAAATCACTTCTTCCTGTTGACATAATAATATCACTTCTTACATTCTTTGCAATTTCATAATCTATTTCAGGGTCAGGATTTGCTAATGCAAACACAATAGGATCTTTATTCATTGATCTAAGATATTCCGGTTCCAATATACCCTTAACAGATAATCCAAGAAATATATCAGCCCCTCTTATTGCTTCGTTTAATGAAATATCCTCACCTTGATTAGCATATATTTTTTTGTATTCATTAATATCATCTCTTTTTGTATGAACCAATCCCTTTGAATCAAACATATAAATATTTTTCTTTTCCATTCCAATATCAATAAACATTTTGATACAGGATAATGCTGCCGCACCTGCTCCGCTAACAATCATTTTCATTTTTGTCGGGTTCTTGCCTGTCAGTGTAAGGGCATTTATTAGTCCAGCTGTTGCAATAACTGCTGTTCCATGCTGATCATCATGAAAAACAGGAATATTCATTAATTTTTTTAATTTATTTTCAATATAAAAACACTCAGGTGCCTTGATGTCTTCTAAATTAATCCCGCCAAAAGTTGGTTCAAGGGATTTTACAATATCAATAAGTTTATCCGGATCTTTCTCATTGATTTCAATATCAAATACATCAATAAATGCAAATTTCTTAAATAGTACTGCCTTACCTTCCATAACAGGTTTTGATGATAATGCTCCTATATCTCCAAGTCCCAATACAGCAGTGCCATTTGATATTACACCAACAAGGTTTTTCTTATTTGTATATATATTTGCATTTTTCGGATTTTTTTGAATCTCAAGACATGGCGCGGCAACACCCGGTGTATATGCCAATGATAACTCTTCCTGAGTATTACATGGCTTTGATATCTTAATTGTTGTTTTCCCGGGATTAGGATAAGAATGATATTTCAATGATTCTTTCTTATAATTCATTTATGCTTTTCCTTAATGAATTGAATTTATCTTTACCCCCTGCAAGTGCAAAAATAACAGGAAATTTTTCCTTTACAACTTCTGAAATCTTATTTGAAATATCTCTTATTTCCCATTGTGCATGAATATCACTTCTAAGACGAATAAAATGATACAATTCTCTTGCATTCATACTTATAAGCACATTTCGTCTTGTTCCATTTATACAGGCATATTCTGATAAACAAGAATTATATTTCCCAAGTTTTTTCATTAATTCATTTGATTTTTCAGCAATTTCCAAATATTTCTTTTGATAACCAATATTTTTAATTGTTTCAGGAATAATGGGTTTCATATTAGAATTATATGCCTGTGCATTTATTGTTGATAAGCGATGTCTCTTTAATTGTGCAAATGCAGAAGCAGACAAATTAATATTAAAAGTAAAATACGCATTCTCAAAAGACCTTAATGGTCTGTCCCATAATGCCATTTGTGAAAACATTTCTTTTGCAAGCATTTTTCTTCGCTTTCCGCATTTTGCTAAACTATATGCCTTTTTATATGATAAGCCCTCTTTTTCAAATAGCATTGATGCAACAATTTTTCTTTCTCCATCAGCAGTAAAATCTACAAGTTCAATACTATTTGTTTTACTATAATTTGGAGGCATTTTTACCTTTTTTAATAATTCTCTTTTCTCTATGTATTTAATAACAGATGGGGCTAACTTATTAACACTTCTATATAATGCATTTGCAATAGCCCTTGTTTCCAATAATTCCTGCGAATTAAGGTCCGAAATCATATATTCTAAGGTTCTTGCATTTACCGTCATTCCCATTTGTGTTAATGTTGCAAGAGGCAATACATATCTAATATCCTCTTTTGCCACACCTGACTCAATGCCTTTTTCTTTGCATACATTAAGCATTGTTTCATAAAGAGAAAAACATTCATTACAAAATAATATAAATTCCTGCTTTAGTTTTTTTGATTTAATATCATCAGGAACATAGAATGAATTTTTGAATTTCACATATCTTTGTGATTTTTCAGTATAGGATGCAAGGCGATGATGCTGAATATATTCAGCCATTAAACGCGATACATCAATAATGTCAAAATTAAATACAGCATGCTCTGCAATTGATGAATGTCCCAAATCAAATATTATATTTTGATTTGATTTTCTTGCACTTTTTACATCATCAGCAGCAATTGCCCTTAATTTATCGACACTTTGCTTTGCCCGCGAAATTCGTGCATAGGCTGCTGAGATTGTTTCAGGAGATTTTATTTTATGTTCATTATGAATATCGGTATTAAAACCTGCAAGTATAATTTTCATTTACTTCTCCAGCATCTGTAAATACTTTTTTTCATCAATTATTTTTACATCCAATTTTTCTGCTTTCTTGATTTTTGAACCACTGTTTTCTCCTGCTATAAGAAAATCTGTTTCCATGCTAATAGCATTAAGAACAATGCCTCCATTTTCTATTATTGATCTTTTTATTGAATCCCTTGTAAACTGTTCAAGCCGTCCCGTTATTACAAATTTTTGTTCCTTTAAAATATTCCGCTTTATCTGCAATTTAGGATTAACTCCGTTTTTTAAGAGATTCCCAATTTCATCTCTATTTCTTTCATTCTCAAAAAATATTATTACTGATTGTGCAACTTCATCACCTATACCATTTATTTTGATCATTTTATCATACCTTGCATTCATTAAGTTATCAATACTTTTATATGTGTCTGCAAGTATATTTGCAAGATACTCTCCTACATTCCTTATTCCCAAAGCATATATAAATCTGTGAAGCGGTACATCCTGCGAATTTTTAATTGATTGTATTACATTTTCTGCTGATTTTTCAGCCATTCTCTCAATTGGTAAAATAGTTTCAATATCTAATTTATATAGATCCGACATTGATGAAATAATGTTTTCATTTAATAATTGTTTTATTAATGCAGGTCCAACATTCTCAATATTCATTCCTGCTTTTGAAACAAAATGTGATATATTCCCCTCAATACGCGCAGGACAATTAACATTAATGCATCGCAAGGCAACTTCATTATTATAATGAATAAGTTCCGATTTACAGGATGGACAGTTTTTTGGTTTTTCAATTTTTATAGTATTATTCCCTTTTCTTTTTTCCTTGATCACTTTTATAATTTTCGGAATGATCTCACCACTCTTCTCCACTTCTACAAAGTCATTTATTTGAACATCAAGTCGTAAAATCTCATCAAAATTGTGTATTGTTGCTCTTTTTACAATTGTCCCCGATAAATGAACCTGTTCAAGATTGGCAACAGGCGTAATAACTCCTGTTCTTCCAATTTGAAAATCCACACTATTAATTCTTGTAATAGCATTTTCCGGCTTATACTTGAATGCAAATGCCCATTTTGGAGATTTGTTTGTATATCCGATTTTTTTTCTCATACTCAATTTATTAATTTTAATAACAATACCATCTGTTTCATAAGGTAATTTGAATCTTTTTTCCTTCCATAGATTTTTTGTTTCTATTACACTTTCTGCTGATTCTACAATTTTAGTCATTTCAATCACAGGTAATTTCATTCCTTTTAGCTTGCTTAATATTTCATTATCGGTCTCAGCTAAACCGGTAATCACTGTATGGATTCTTATTGATAAATGTCTCTTTGCTGCTTCATGTGAATTCAATAGTTTCAGGGTACCACTTGCGGCATTCCTTGCATTAGAGAAACCATATTCTTCTGCTAATTTTACAAATGTTTCTTTTGTGAAAAACACTTCTCCCCTGACAATTAACTCACCTGCCAATTCACCGTTAAGAACAAGAGGTATTTCCTTTATTGTTTTTATGTTATTTGTAATATCATCTCCTGTTATTCCATTCCCTCTTGAAATAGCTTTTTTAAGTACTCCATTTTCATAAATTATTGAAACAGCCACTCCATCAATTTTGGGTTCAATAATAAATTCATTGGTTCCATTTGTTTCCTTTTCAATACGATTAAGAAATTCCCTTAATTCATTATCCGAATATGTGTTTTCAAGAGAATACATTTTTGGATTATGTTTAATCTTATTAAAACCGGTAATTGCATTTTCTAACACCCTTTGCGTTGGTGAATCCTTTGTTAGTAAACAGGGAAACTCTTTTTCAATACTATTTAATTCATTATAAAGTGTATCATACTCATAATCGGTTATTAATGGTAATGATTTATCATAATAGTAATGGTCAAATTTATTTATCTGATGTTTTAATTCTTCTATTCTCTTTTTTGCCTCGGATTGATTCATTAGTTTTTACCTATTATTACCATAAGTTTTCACATTATTACATACAAAATACCATATCTTTCAGGTTATGTCTATACTTTTGTCATTTATCACGGATGGATAGATTGTTCACATTTAGAATATAATTATTTTTCTTGAAATTGTTTTAGTTGTTGATTTTAGATTGATAAAGTATATGCCTTTGGGATATTCTGATAAGTTGTGTTTGTATGTTCCCTGTTTGGTATGGGTTTTACTTGTTATTTCTCTACCCATTATGTTATAGATGGTCAAATCAGTTGATTGATCTACTAATATTGAGTAAAATAAATTCATTGTTGATAGATTGAAGTCAATAGTTAAATCAATTTGGAGTTTAGAGTTTAAGGTTTGAGGTTCATCTATTCCAGAGGGGTCAAATGTTCCTCTTATTTCTACAATGCCTTTTACAGGTGTACTATTATCATATATCTTTATACTATCCCTATTAGGAAATATTGTATCTCCTATTACCATTGTCGGTGCTCCATTGGCATTTGACAATGCAATCAGTAATTGTGTGCTGTCATTATTCCATTGGGCTCCCCTTATTAATCCATCTCCGCTTAACCATGTATGTTCATTATTTAATTGAAATATACTATCTATATTATTATAATTTATTGAATATATATTACTCCTATTACTAAAATACATTATTACATAATCATCATTATCTATTCCTGTTGATAATATAATATCCCCTTCATATCCCACTGCTGAATCAATATGCAGCACAACACTTGAATCCTCAAAGATGTATGTGTACCATTCTCCTATCTCATCCGCACTGCCGGCATATACAATTTCATCATAACCATTATTATTAAAATCATAACATCTTACATGTGTTTCAAGCATATCAAATGTCGGATGTTCATAAGCCCATTTTAATTCAAATGAATTATCCCCTGTGCCTTCCCATATCTCCACTCTCCTGCCTCCGCATAATACAAGTTCATTCTCTCCATCTCCATCCACATCTCCATAATCCATACCACTGCCTACTATTATTCCATTATCTGTGTCTATGGTAAATTCATGCCTCCATATTGTATCCCAGGACATTGCTCCATTATTCTCTATCATTACAAATTGATATATTGCAGGTGAGGATATATATTCAAGAAGATTACATATTATTTCATTTCTGCCATCCTTATCTATATCGGGAAGTATAAGGTAATCCATAGGATACCAGCCAATATTTTTGCTCTTAAATACTACTTCAAATGAGTCCTGTAGGGTATCTATTGCTTCATACCATCTTGTGCAGGCATATACATGCAATATGATATCACATAAACTATCCCCGTCAAAATCACCAACTGTCATTGCATGACAGGCGCTATCCTCATCAAATGTATTAAGTATCATATACTGATTATCACCTGTGCAGGTATAATAATACCAGCCCCTTGATTTTGTTGATGATGATAACCATGGAACACCTGAACCATATATCCTATCAATTGAATCACTTTTCATAAATCTGCTTATGCCCAAACCTCGCATTGCAGAATAAATACTATCACTTGTCCATGAATATTCAATAGGATAACTGTATGAATCCGCTTGCTCCATTGTATATAAATATTGTGTCTCGGGATTCCATAATAATAATTCATATAAACCATCATTATCCATATCTCCATAACCGCCGCACCATCCCTTATCCTGTATATCCAATTGCAATGTAAATGTATCCAAATTACTCTGATGCTCCCAAATTAATATATGCTGCTCTGTATATGTTCCATTATTGAACCAATGATAATTGGTAAACTCATATTCACCATCCCTGTCAATATCAAATATATGTGGTCCAATATTCTGTTTTATACCTGCTTGTCCACTATTCACATAGAATGTATTTACAAATGAATCAGTATATATCTGAATAGTTATCAACATTATAAAAATGATAATAATGTGTTTCTTCATTTTCAGTCCTTTTATAAGAGGGGTATAAAACCCCTCTTATTTATTTAGCAATATTAACAATCTTATGCTGCAGATCAACACCTTGTCCGTATAATCTGATAAAATACACACCTGCACTGAGGTTCTTAGGTAATTGCACTGTATGCTTTCCTCTATTTACATATCCATTATGCAAGCATTTTATATTTCTACCTGTTATATCGTATAAGCTAATTGTAATATCCTTATTCTCAGGCAGTGTAAAATATATCTCATTATTATGTCTATTAAAGTTGGAATATAAGTTATATGAATATATCTGCTCTTTATAATCAATATTGAATATATCTGAGTCCCTGTGAAATACAAGTTTATTTCCGCCTGCTGATGTTCCGGTTTCATCAATTATTTCATATTCATATATATTTATATCTGCTGTTCTATTGGAATTACCATTTAATCTGTCAATTGATACAGTAATTCGTCTATCCTCGTAATATTCTAATGGCAATTCAATGATTGTTATATTCTCTTCATTGTTCTTTCCAAACACAATATCAAATACATCTCCATCAATGGATATTATCTGTGGTTTTTTGGGTGAATTTTCTGAAGTAATGACTTCAACTGTATAATATTTATCTGCATCTAATCCGGGAGCAGTATAGGATAATTGTTCAACAGGTGGATTACCATTAACATAATCATATATAGCACTTTCATATACAATCTGTGTATCATAAGGTATTGCTTCAAATAATGGGGAATCAAATGGATCCTCTTCCTGAGAAACTGTAAATTTCTTATCTCTGATTATATATGGCTTTTCATACTCTTCTCCTGCCTGTTCCGTCCATACACACATACCATAAACACCTAATAATGTATTTACAATCTCAATTGATGGATAGTATTTATGACTTGCAGTTGAATAACTCCATATTAAACTATCCTCTGTCCATATACGAATAATATCTCCCGCTGTTCTTCTATCAATACTACTATATATATTCCCATGGGCACATATAGGATAATAGAAATTTTCTCCAAAGTCACCACTAACCTTATAGGATGGCTGCATTACACCTTCAATCATTTTTTTAGCCCATATCTCCGTAACTACATCAGCAATAATTTCCTTTTCCCATAAAAATGTTGTTGTATTACCATAAACATTAACTGATATATCATTCACTTTTGATGCTGTTTCACTGATGCCCCATATTCTCCATTCCAATAATTCATAATCCACCATTTTGCTTCTATAAATACCCATTGTATCAATGAATCCCGTTATAGGATATAATTCACCCCATCTTATATAATAAGATACAATTGGAGAACGCGTTGGCACTATTTCAGGATAAATTTCATCTCCTGTATATGGAATAAGTGTATCCATAGTTATAACATTTAAGTCCTTATCAAATTCAGCATATATTAAATCAGCATTTTCCGCACCTATAAATCTGTATTCCAATACCGAACCCATAATATGATCATTATCAGGATTACCTTCAAGCACTGTTTCAGAAAAATTGATTGTCGGAGGAAAATGTATGAATGTATCCACAGGACTAATAGGTGAATATATAGTTGCATAATAAAGACCAGGGTTATCACCCCACATAACAAATATACCATTATCAATTTCCGATAGTACAGGATTTATTCCTTTTCCTACTTTCTGTAAATCAGTTATCATTCCCGATACTGTTCCCTTTCCGACTATTATACTATCTCCATCACTATATGCCATATAGCAGATATTACTATTGGGTAATTTAACAAGATTTCTCTGATTGTTTTTACCCGCTGCATCAGGGATATTGCTCCACATATATGGGATCATATCTCCTTCATAGGTATTATAATTTGCAGTTGGCTCATAATAATTGTAATCACTAAAGATAGATACCTGAATATTTTTTAAATTACTTATGTATGAAGAAAATTTCGCTATTCCATTTTCATCCGTATATGCTTCAAGATAAATATTATCCCTATTGTTTAATACTACCTTTGCATTTTCTATTGCTGGATTAATTTCAGGTAAATCTGGTTTTTTGAAACTCAATACTTCAATTATAAGCGAGTCATTTTCAAATACAGGAATATTATTATCATAATATACATAAACCGTTCTATCACTAATCTGGCACTCACCCTCATAAGGAAGATAATTCTGCCTTGTTGTTGTTATTTCTATTATACCTTCTCTATTCATTGGTCTGTGCAGATATTCAAAATTCCCATCAGCATCAGTATAGCCCGTTTTATAATCATGAATCCAATCTCCAGTATCAACTGGTTCAGTAATATAACAACAAACAAACGCACTGTCTAATGGTAAACCCGTAATTTTGTCTTTGACTGTTATATTCGTTTTTGGATAACCAAATCCGGTAATTACGGAATGTTCAACTATAAATTCAAAGGGTCCGTCATTATACAATGGTAATTCAGGGTCTCCATATAAATTCCATCCAAATCCTTTATGATTAGTTCTATTATCTTTTACATAATGAAATACTTCTCCCAAAGTTAATGTTTTCTTTGAATTATAGTTTCCAATAAATTCTAAAAAATCTGCATTTAAGTAATCTGAATAGTAAAACCAACCATATCTATAATTAAATAAAACAGCAATTGCTCCTCCTTCTCCTGATCCTGTACAATGTAATAAATTTTCTGCAAAACTTTCATAATCATAGGCACCGGGCCAACAGCCATCACTTAAAAATATATTGTATGTGCTTGAAATATTTTCTGAAAACATAGTAATTAAATCATTATTTGTTATACTAGTTGTTATATCATCACCTTTAATTAATTTATTTATCCAAGCATGACATAAAAAGCATATATAGCCCGCACCTGATTCCATTGCATTTATTACATCTGTTTTAATATAAGTTCCTTCTCCTTCATTAAATAAGTCAACATTAAAATTATCCATAATTGTGTAATTGTTTCTTATTATGTTCACAAAATTATAATGATCATTACCAGCTGCCAGTATTAATGAATTAGGTTCAACAATAGGATAATATTTTTCATAATTTATTATTCTATTTACATAATTAATAACATCAGTTGAATCCTCAGCTAATACTCTGCCTACAAATACATCTGAATAATAATCTATTTCTGCTGCATCCTCATATACCTCACCATATACATAATCACTATCTGCATCCCAGGTTCCATCCAAATTACTATAGTAAATATCTCCGGCAACTGTATCTTCATCAAAATAAGTATCATGGTAATGATATTCTACTGGGAATAAATCCCTTCTTGGCATAAATGAACCAATGTTTTCTGCATAATCCGGTTGCCAGGGCTCATCATCACCATCATCCTGCCCTACAAGTAAAAACCATTGAGCTCCCCAATAATTTCTCATATGAATTATAGCCGTTCTGATTTTTTCGGGATTATCATAGGAAAATGGATATAGATTGTAAATTTCATCTAATGTTACTATTTTTGTTTTTCTTCCTTTCTTATTTTTCCAGTTTAATAATGGTTTTACATATGATTTCCACATATCTGGAACAATTATTACATAATCTATTTCTGATTCATTCAATAAATTAGTCGTTACCGGTGTATAGGGATTAATCATATTATAATTGTCAATCAATAATTCTATTTTTCTTTTTGAATCATTTATTATAAATTGTGGAACTTCTACAATTTCTCCATTCCTAATATATGAAAGAATATATTCTATGTTTTTATTATATATCAATAAACTGTCCTTTGGGATATATTGTATCGGATATATTTCAAATCTTGCTATCTTCCATGCATTCTTTACACTAATTGCTTGTATCCTTCCTTTTCTTGATGGATATATATCCTCTGAAGAATACACACTGTCTATTGGATTAACAAATTCAATCTCTATATCAGTTGTTGGGCGAAATGGCTGTGCTGGATAAGGAATACCATTTAATTTTATTGTATCACTTTCTAAAATATTAAATGAAATTGTCACATCATTTGCATCATATGGTATTAATAATGATTTTATTCTTATTGGTACTATTGGCTTACCTATTGCATTATTAATTAAATATGATTCACATCCATTTACTAATGGATAAATATAGTTCTCAATTTCTTCAAGTTGCAATAAATTATCTGCAAAATATTCTGGTCCTCTTATTTCTTCATTATAAGATAAAATAGGGAACCCCAAAATAACTATTAAGAATATCATAGCAAATAGGTTGGCATATAAAACTTTCATCCCCTTTAATAACATTTTAAACATAATTACTCCCTTTTTACATTTACATAATTATTTTACCCTTTACAAAATACCTGTCAAGTGCATCGTTATTCCTCAGAAATAAAGACCACGAAAGAGGTATGTTTTCTCATAATAGAGGTATTGAAAAAAAATGTAAATAATAGGATTTTTCCAAAACAATGTAAAGCATTTTGCTTGACAGGTATAATGAAAAATAATAGTATAATAGAAATTGTATGGAGGAGTATTATGAAAATTAAGGTATTAGTTTTAGGAGTAATAATATTATTTGGGATAATATTATTTTCTAATAATTTTGATAGAGATTTATCAAAAAATAAATGGGGTATTATAAGAGAGATTAATAATACAAAAGCAACAGGTGGTTCATTGAATTGCACACTTATGGGTAGAGCACTATTTGGTCCCTGTCGTGATGTATTTATAAAAGATACAATTGCCTATTCTTGTAATGGTATGTCATTATTAATATTTAATATCACAGATCCTTCAAATCCTATTTTGCTTGGCTATTATGATACAGATGATGGGGTATTTGGTGTTTATGTAATTGATTCATTTGCCTATGTGGCAAATATGGAAGAAGGACTCAGAATAATTAATGTATCAAACCCTAATTTACCTTTTGAAACAGGAGCTTGTGGTGCATTGGGTTATACATTTGATGTTTTTGTAATAGACACAATTGCCTATGTAGCAGAGGGATTAGCAGGACTCCGAATAATCAATGTATCAGACCCTACAACACCAGTTGAGACAGGATTTTATAGTACTTTTGGTGCACCATATAGTGTATTCGTAATTGATACAATTGCATATGTAGCGGATGGAAATGGGCTCAACATAATTAATGTATCAGATCCTGCAGCCCCAGTAGAAACAAGTTTTTATAATACAGCTGGTTCTGCAAGAGGTGTTTATGTAATAGATACGATTGCTTATGTAGCCGATGATGATGCGGGACTCAGAATAATCAATGTATCTAATCCAGCAGTACCAGTAGAAACGGGTTTTTATAATACAGGTGGCTCTGCAATTGGAGTATTTGTAATTGACACGATTGCTTATGTGGCAGATGATGATGCGGGACTCAGAATAATCAATATATCTAATCCAGCAGTACCAGTAGAAACGGGTTTTTATAATACAGGTGGCTCTGCAATTGGAGTATTTGTAATTGACACAATTGCTTATGTGGCAGATGGAGGAGATGGACTTCGAACAATCAATGTATCAGACCCCGTTTCACCGGTAGAAACTGGCTATTATGATACAGGTAGTTATGCATATAGTGTATTCGTAATTGACACGATTGCATATGTGGCAGATGGAGGTGCTGGACTTAAAATAATCAATGTATCGGACCCTTCTTCACTGGTAGAAACAGGTTTTTATAATACAGGTGATGCAAGAAGTGTTTATGTAATAGACACGATTGCATATGTGACAGATTGGGATGCAGGACTTATAATCATTAATTTATCAGACCTCGTTTCACCGGTAGAAATTGGATTTTATGATACAGATAGTTTGGCATTTGATGTTTATGTAATCGACACATTTACATATATAGCAAATGGAGGTGCAGGGCTTAGAATAATCAATGTATCGGACCCTTCTTCACTAGTAGAAATGGGCTTTTATAATACAGGTGATGCAAAAGGTGTTTATGTAATAGACACAATTGCTTATGTAGCCGATGATGATGCGGGACTGAGAATAATCAATGTATCTAATCCAGCACTACCAGTAGAAACGGGCTTTTATGATACAGGTGGTTCTGCATATGGAGTATTTGTAATTGACACGATTGCTTATGTAGCAGATGGAGGTGCAGGACTGAGAATAATCAATGTATCTAATCCAGCACTACCAGTAGAAACGGGCTTTT
>CBDUZN010000010.1:0-20526 GCA_965371715.1 uncultured bacterium
AATATTATCACCTTTTGTGTTGAACTTGCTTTTTCATTTAATGTTTCTGTTTTCATTATTATAAAATATGTTCCTGTTTTAAGATTATTAATTTTAATTGTTTTGTTCTTTGAAGTATTGATTGTTTTATCCAATGCCTTGATTTTTCTTCCGCATACATCAAATATCTCTATTAACACTTTACCTGTTCCTGTAATCTGCATCTCAATTGCTCCGCTAAAACTGATTTTCTGTATATTTACACTTAGTTTCTCTGTTGTATTTTTATCCAATAATCCCTTTGATGCAATAATTATACCACTTCCATCATATAATCCCATTATTGCTATCCTGTTATTGTTTCTATCGGCAATATATACCTTGTTATCAAATAATGATATACCCTCCGGTTTATTGAATCCATTATTTATAATACCTGTTAAATTACCCTGTTTATCAAATATCTGAATTCTATCATTATTTCTGTCCACTACCCATATATTATTATATTTATCAATTTCAATATCTGATATATATGCAAAGTATCCGGGTTTATCTGAGTATATAGAACCGATTTTCAATAATTCCTCTCCTGTATAATCAAGTTTTAATACATAGACATCCTTTAAACTGTCAATTCTCATTGTCTCAATATCACTAATGCTATCTCTATCGCAGCTGCCATTTATTCCCGTATAGATATAACCATGCTCATCAAGTCCAATTCCTTCAGGATGGAACAAACTATCTATACAAAAAATAGTATCATTATTATTAATACCAATAATTCTATGATTATTTCTATCGGCAATTACAAGTGCCTGCCCAGCACCTGTCATACCATAGCATAGGCCCTTTGGATGATTGAATCCGGATAATTCATTAATAATTGCTAATGAATCATTATTAACAAATTCATAAATAGAATTATGTGTATGATTTCTCCATAATGATGTATAAACAGTATCAGCATTTACCCAAACATCATTAGGCATAAACAATGCTTGTTCCCATAATGATATGAAACTATCCGAATCTTGTTTCATGTATTTCAATAATTTATTATGAGTATCGGCAATATACACACCTGTACTGTCAGCAAAAACACCCTCTGGATGATGTAATCCTGTTATCTCATTTTGTAATGCATAATCACAAATTATGATTGTGATCTGAACAATTGTTTCATTACCTAATTCATCTTTTGCTTCAAGTATCAGGGCATATTCACCGCTTCTTAATAAATCGCCATTAATTATTCCGGCATTGTAATTTTCAACATTGCTGTTTCCCTGTGCAAGAACAATGATTTCATTGTCCGATGTTCTTTCCAGATACAATTTCCATTCATTAATAGATCTATCATTTACAGTAATATTAACATCAATATCAATATTAATTATTGAATAATCATTTGGATAATTTATACTGATAATAGGTGCTGAAATATCCGAATAGAATAATATAGTATCATAATCACTCAGATTATTTACATTATCAAATGCATAGTATATGAGTTTATGCAATAATTCATCATGTGGAACACTAATCATTTGTATTGAATCCATATTTGCATCAATAGTTCCATCCATGATATTAATCAGATACTTCACACCACTACCCGTGATTACAGGTAAGTCATTTGAGGATAATCCTATTTCCGCCATACCATCCATTACTACTGTATCTCCATTCATTATGTAATTACCATATATCGTTTTGTTGGTTTGGGGACATTCAATATCAACAAACACACTTTTCACAAATGTCTCACTGATATTATTAATTTTATCTATTGCATAATAGCGAATTTCATATAATCCTGCATCAATCAATTTTACAGTATCGGTATATTCAATAAATGCATTACCATTAATTGAATAATATATGTTATCAAGACCACAACCCTCATCATTTGCATTAAAATAAATGGGGGTATTTGAAGTAATAAATAGATTGCTGCCTTCATAGGATGGCTCACCTGTGCATAGTTCAACAAATGGCGATGTATTATCAAGATAAATCTCCATTCCAATTGTATCACCCATATTATTCACATTGTCCACACTATAGGCAAATAATGAATATATGCCATCTGTTCCACTTATAATAAATGGCGCTATATATTGTTCATATATACCTGAACAGGAATAATAAATATCTTTAACACCTGATAAACTGTCCTCTGCATTAATATTAATGGTATCCTTATCTGAAATATATATTTGACTATCAATTAATAAACCACTGATAATAATATCTGTAATAGGAGCGGTTGTATCACCAATAAATGTATCCTGATAAACAAGACCTTTATTCAGCACATTATCTTCTGCATAATAATCGAACAATATAATCCCTTCTTCATAAACAGTATAATCAATTATATTATTATCAGTATAAATATTACTATCTGTTTCAAGATAAATTGTCTTTATACCGCTTAATGTATCATATCCAATTATACTTATTATTGCATTTTTACCCAAAAATTCATTATACTGATAACCGGACACAAATAATGAACATATTGGTTTTTCATTATCCAAATACAGAGAACATATTAATGATTCTTCATTCCCAAGATTATCATATGCAAAGGCATTAATAATTTTTAATCCTGATGGATCATTAAAACTAATTGAAACATAATTACTATCAGCAATTATCATACTATCATTATAATAAACAATAATTGAATCCATTCCTGATTCATTATCAATAGCATTAAATTCAATAATAGTGCTTAATGAAACCCATTCATTATACTTTGGCTCATTCACAGTATAATCAATTATCGGTGCATTATTATCAACATAAACAGTGTCAATATTAATTACTTCCGAATTGCCTGCTATGTCTATACCGTAATATAGAATCTCATTAATACCTGCTTCCTCTAATGTAAATCCCTGTGAATATATCTGCCAATCGCTTTCATTGATTTTATAATATAATTTATCAATATCTTCATCATTACTAATAACATTAATTTCTGTTTCATTACCTTTAATAAATGTTAAAGTATCAGTAATGTATTTGGGTTCATTAATAGTAATAAAACTAACAGGCGGCACAGTATCGCCCTGTTCACCAATAACATAAATATTTCTATACATTGGCAGCGATTGATTGGATGCATAATCAAATGCTTTTCCAGTAATCCTATATTCACCGGGAGCAACAGGATTCCCATAATCATCTAATAGATCCCAATAAGCATTACCTGAAATATTATCAAAAAATGTCTGCGTTTCATTATTTACTGATATATGCACACTCCTGCATAATTCATTCAATCTATAATCAACAATAAGTGAATCGTTTGATGTAATATCAATAGTACAGGCGCTTAAATTAAACACAATAAATTGCGGTGATGAATTATCATTAATGAAAAATGCTTCCTGTCCATCTGCCATAAGTATATTCTTATTAAGCCCGATAAGATAAAATTTGTATATTAATTCACAATTACCATAAACATAAGGGATCTCTCCTGTTTGAATACCAATTATATCACTGCCTGTATTTATCCATCTATTATCATTATAGCATATTGAATAATTATTATTCTCATCCTTGAAATAACACATAATATTGACAAGCATATCCCTGTTTGCAATAATATCAAAGTCCGCATAAACCCTTTCACCGGGATAATACTGTTCCTTATTAATATGAATGTTTTTTACGGCTAATTCATAACCTTTAACATTAAATGGAATATTGTTCATCACAATAATTGACTCTTGTGAAGTAGTATCAAATCCGAGAAATGTATAATTGTAAGTGTAGAACCCGGAAACCGATGTAAGAGGTATATCTATTGTTTTAATTGTATTAGTATCAACAATCTCCCAATCACCATATGGGTCAGAGTCCATTCCTCCTGATATATTCCATTCAAGATTACCAAAAGATTCGGATTCAATATTAACCAATATTGTATCACCGGCATTATATAGATATTTATCCAATTGAACCTGAATAGTATCATTAATACGGTTAATATATTCATTGGATATAAGTATTGAACGGCCATAATTAGTGTAAACACTATAGAATAGGCTATTACCTGCTTCATCAATTGGAACTGTGAATTCAATACTATCTTTATTCATTTGAAAATCACTTTTTTCCTTTAATAGTTTATTTCCAAGGATCACACTATCAATTGTGGTATTCTGATTAAGAGCCAATTTATATTGCATATAATATTGTCCATTGGGAGTATTCAAAAACCCGGGACCGATTAATGAATCCCAATCGGTAAAATACAATCCACTATTTGAATATCTTACAAATCCATTAATGCCATTTCCCAATAATAATGGAGAATATATATTAAATAGTATTGAATCCCTTTGCCCTATGCTATCAATAACAAACAATCCTGAGATATATTCACCTATTCCGGAAATACCAATATTATTAATATTAATCAAATCATCTGCATATCCGCCTACTCCATTTAATCCTTCATCTGTAAAATCATTGTATCTTAAATATGAGTATAGCGAAGGACAGAAACTATTATTATTTTCATAATACATTGTGAATACGGCATCTTCACCATCTCTATATGCATCCTTATCAAGTGTATGTGTAATGCTTACATCCAAGCCATCCACATTGAAAAGCAATAATCTTCTATCATTTTTTGTTAATATATATCCATTATACTGTCCTGATGGAATATCATCAGCAATATCAAGATATAAAGTATCATTATAAATATCATTTCTATCAAGAAGAATATTGAAACTATCCCTTAAAAATTCTCCCAAATCATATTTTACATAATCAGAACCATAGGCAATACCCCTGTTCCTCAAACCATAAGGAATTTTACCAAATTCACCTGACATAATTGTAACATTATCATAAACATAATCAAATACAAATTCAGTTTCAGCAGTAAATGGTAATTCATTATAAGCAATATTTTGTTTATCCTTGATAATCGTTAATTCTGCATCATATTCACCAACTTCAAAAGGAATATCAATATTCTGAATTACTGATTCTGTCATATTGGTACCTATAATCAATGTATCTGTGATAATGCAGACATCACCCAATGATAATCTATAACTACCTGAGAATGTTTCAGCTCCAATATTACTCACCTCAAATTCAACCGGGAATGTACCATCTGTTCTTATTGTATCTGCTTCAACAATAAATTTGTCTATATTGACCGTATCACCATCATACACATCAAATTCATATTCCCTGTGATTTAATAATCCCATTTCCATTTCATTTCTGATATCTGCTGAAATTAAATAATGTCCCTTTTCAAGATCTAAATTCAAGTAATACAACTTATCATTGCCCTCAAAATCATAAATAAACATATCCCCATTATTCAATGTGTAATATTTATTATTATAAATTTTATATGCATCTGCCCAGCATGCCTTTAATGGTTCTGTTCTATACACAAACTCACCATTAATGCTAAATACTGAAATTGTGTTATTATCGGAATTACCTACATACATATATCCAAAATCATCAAACGCAAGTCCTTCAATATTATATAAACTATCAGTAATTGAATCCAATAATTCAAATTCATAATTAAAAATGAAAATCTTGTTTTTCAGATTATCACTTACATATATTTTGCCATTATGTTCCTCAATACCTGCGGGCTTGTCAAGGGATTCCCTTCCTAAACAACCTAAATAATCACCATTTGTATTATAATGCATTATTCCCGCATTATCCCAATCCACAATATAAATATCATCTCCAATCACTTCAATATCTCCCGGATATCCAAGTCCATATATGGTATTTTCTAATTCATATGATTTATTATAAATCTTAAATGAACCATAATCTGCTTCTGTTATATATATTTTATCATCCTCTACATCAATGCCCGATGCTCCCGTGATACCTGTAAGTTTCGTTATTAAATTCATATCAATGTCATAAATGCATAATTCACTATTACCCTGATCCGTCATATATATAGTATCATTCTCAATATCTATACCCCAAAAGCTATTCTGCCCCAAACCAATTGAATCAATATAGGTATTTTCTAATCTCCTTGTCTCATCCGGATTTAAATAGAATAAATCATTTATTGATTCAATCTCATTATTATCTTTTAATACCCTCAATTCTAAACTGATATTTCCTTCTGTATTTGTAATAAAACTATAAGGAAAATCTATTGTTTGTGGAGTGTATTTGTTTTTACATTGAATATTTATATCGGCTCTTCTTAGGTATGTGATTTCTTTCTCTGTTTCCAAATCAATATCACCTGATATAAATCCATTTATTAATGTATCCGAATAAATATAAAAGTCATTATTAATGATTTTCTGTTCATCGGGATATAAACTATCAGTAACAGATATATCACCAAAATTAATATTAAGTAAAACAGGATGTACACCAATATTTTTTACAAACATATCAGCATTTATCTCTTCGGAATATGTTTCATTATCACATTGTATCTCAGCCATTATTTCAGGTGCATAAATAAATATCTTTTTACTTTTACTACATATCGTATCACCAAGTAGTAAAAATGTATTAATATTAAATGATTTTTCATCAGAAAATGATTTATTAATAATTACTGAATCCGCCACAAAAATTGTTGTATCAAGATACAAACTATCATCCTTATATAATTTAAAAGTAAAGTTATCATCAATATCAGTTAGATTAAATATTTTTGTACCAATATCAATATTCTCGTATGGTTTAAAATATTCCCTGTTTGTTTGTAATAATATTGCATAATCACTGCCAATCACATCAAATTTATCTTCTCCCCTATAAAGTAATTGCTCATATTTATTCCGTATTTTCCCTTTCATATAATATTCACCTGCTTGCTCCGGAACAAGTGTATGCCAATCCAAAGAGTATTGTATTCCTGTGCTAATATCACTAATTATTGTATCAGCAGTGAAGTATGTTGTTCCAGAATTTGTATTGATTTCCAATCCCTGTAAATATGGACTAATTGTTGAATCCATCGTGCTGAGCTGTGCCTGAATTTCAAGAAATCTTCCCTGTAATCCATTCAAAGAAATCTCATTCTCATTATACCAATTACTCCATATTGCACTATTAATACTATCTGAATTATTACTACTACGAAATTTTATCCCTATTGATGTGCCATCCGGTATATATTTATTCACTGTAATATTTTCAAAATAGGTATCACTTGTTTCTGTGTCAAGTAAATATGTCCAAATACCTGATTTCTTATGATATGTATTATATCTATTCACTGTTGACTGATTATCATTTTTTACAATAATTCCCTTATCATCTTCCATTAATGGTGCAAAATCATATCCCCATCTTCCATATATAGGTAAGTCACCCAATTTATTGCCAGCAATATCCATAATATCAATACCATTTATTCTATAATAATTATTTATAATAAATTCCCTTACTCTATTATTACCGCCAAATAATGCCCCAAATGAATATTCTGCTGTATAAAATTTGTATATTTCATTACCAGACAGATCATAAATCATTACTTCATTAGTATAATAATCCCTGATATACAATCTATCCATTGCATCAATGTCCATACCATCAATACAGTAATCTACAGGTAATTGAAAACTATTTGTAATCTCTTTATCAGTATTATAAATAAATACTGTATAAATATTATTTATATATGTGCCTATAATCAATTTTCTAAAATCTATTGAATTACAGGCATGGTTTATATCATTATCAGTAATTATTGAATCATAAATATTAAGATTATTATCTAAAAAGTAAATCTTTTTATCATCAATAACTCCAATGTTTTCTCCAAATTCTATACCCCAATTATATGACCATCCTCCCCAGATATATTCTGATACCTTTGATAGTGTATAATCGCAATATTCTAATATTTGTCCATTTTCTATTATATAAATATTTCCATTACTTGTTTGTAACCATGATTCAGGAGTATCTGAATACCATACATTTAATGTATTTTTATGCCATATTATTTCATTATCTTTTATTGCACCAATTGTTTTATTATTACCATCAACAAAATATAATACACCATTTTTGTTTATTGCACTATAAATATATGCTCCCCATTCACCATGGATATATTCATCAATTTCATCTGTTTGAATCACTGTGCCATATCTATCAATTCTATAACTAAATATTTTATTTTCTTCACTACCCCAAGATCTATAAAGCACACCAAATGTACCATTATTCACTGAGTGAAATCCATAACAATCCCAGGCAGATATATCAATGTCTAATGGATTTTTTTCAATGATTTCTCCATTATTATTGATTTTCATCAATTCTTTATCGTTTGTTAATACAATAAGAGCATTATAATATTCATCATAAAAACCATAACAAATCGAATTAACATCCTTACATGTCCATACTTCAATTAATTCACCTGAATATCTATCCAAAAGACCTATACATCCATATTCAGTAATAAATATTGTATCGCCTTTTATATCCAATATTGATGCACCGCTATTAATAGTCCATTTTGTATCCCCTTCCTTTGTTAAACACTTAATTTGATTGTAATTATTAACATATATAAATTCATTATCTACAACAATATCCCAAAGATATTCCAATCCCGTTTTTATATACCTCAGAAAATTGCCTTCACTATCCATTACAAACACTTTGTCAGAATAATCATCTGTAATATAAATATCACCTTCTTCATCAATATCCATTTTTACTACCCACATAAAATTTCTATTCTCAAATTCCTCATCCAGCGAAAATTTGGGAGCAATCCCTACACCATTATAATTTGGACTGAGATATGTATTGTCAAATTGTCCATTTTTTAAATTGTTGATTCCTGAAATATTAATTTGCTCTTCCTCTCCAATGCTTGTTATCTTGTAATTTATTAGTAGTGTGTCAATTCCAGAGTTTGATGAGAAATCAATATTGCCGATTTTATCTGTATCGGTGAAATAATAATCATTCTCAGAATGTACATTGCCTGCAATTATAATTCCATTGATTTTTACTGTTTTAGATGAAAATATAGTTTTATCATTATATTCTGTTATTAAGACAATTTGATATGTATCATCATTAATAAATTCAGGTAATGATAATGAAATATCTGTTGAATCAAGCACCTCCACACTTGAAGTGATTGAATCAACATCCAATATTTTCCCATAAGAATCAATAATCCTGAGTTTACTTGTAAAGGTTGTTGGTAATCCACCTTGATTAATAATTTTAGCATCAATTATAGAACCTGCGCTCACAGTATCATCACATATAATCCTTGAAAACAATTTTGCCGGAATTACAGTGCAATTAATCTCTTTTTTAATGCTACTTCCATTTAATTCAAGTGTAATTTTATTGTCATTACTTGCATTATAATAATCTATAAGTGGAATTTCAAAATCATATTTCACTGTATCATTCGGACTCATCATCCCTGTATTTGTTTGAAAGTTATATGCAAATAAATCCATATTTAAATCCGGAGAAATATAAAAATCTCCTGTATTCACAAGACAAAGTGTAAATTTGACTGTATCAAGTAATGTGTATATGCTTTTTCCTAAATTATATTTAATAAACATTTCATTTAAATATTTTTTTTCTTTAATTATGGTATCATCAAAAAGTATGTAAGTGCTTATTAATGTATAGTCAGCGAATTTAAAATCACTATAATCAATGAATATACTATCTTCGTAAGTTTCATTTTCTCTTAATGAATCTAAATAAACAATTGAATCAAAAATGATTTCATTCTCTTCTAATAATGAAATAGTATTAGTAATATCACATATTGTGATTATTGAAGTGTTTTTCATATAATTATATATACATATCTGCGATTCATCTATTATTGCATTACATAAAACTTCAAAACTTAATGGTCTAATTGTAACACTATTTGATTCTATATCATTTAAAGACATTCCATTATATAAATATGATAATATATATATTTTTTCAATATCAAAGATTGCCGGAGATTGATAAATAATTGTATCTGTTATTGTATCAAGACCTGATACTAAAAACAGGGAAGTGTCAGAAATGTTTAATTTATTAATTTTAATTATTAATTTTATGTTAATATCAATGCTTGATTTATTTATTATCTTTCTTTCCATTAAAATATTTTGCATTGAATATATAGTGTCTTCAATAATTGTAGTTTGTAATTCCAATTCAGCTCCTTTCACAATCCATATTCCTCTATCTATCATTCCCGTAATTGAATTTTTAAATCCACTATTGTAATCACGCCAATTCTGGGAATATAATCCTGTTTCAATAGAAGTACTTTTTCTTGGTGCAAATGTATAAATTTGTTCAATCTGTTCATTGGAGGGTAAATTTTCAAAATACAAAGAATCAACCACATCAAACCAAACTCCTCCTTGTTCATGGATTGCAATCATAATCTTTCCGGTAAATGGAACATTCTGTAAATTTAAAAGATGTGTTATTACTGTTACAGAATCACCCAAAATACATTTATCTTTATCAGATGTACACCACATTTTCAATCCATTTTCTGCATAATCCCCACCTTCAAGTGCACCATATTTAACAATCCCTCCATAGATATTTTCATTTTGCACTATATTATTATCAACATTAAGAAGAACATATTTTATTGTATATATTCCTCTTTGTTCACAATCAATTACTGCTAAATATGTATAACTTTCACCCTCAATTAAATTCATACTATCAATTATTATTGAGTCCTGAATAATATTGTCAGGTGAAAATATCTTAATAACACATTTATCAGCAGTTCTTGATGTATTATTTTTTATCTCAATATCTACATTTGTTTGCTCAACTGCATAATCTGTTATTTCCTCAATATATTTTCCTGCAATCTCTCCATACTTAATCATATCCCTTACGAACACTAAATCCTCATTAAAATATTGATTATGATTATAGCCCCAGTCAACATAATCACTTGTAATTATTACATTCCCCTCTCCATACTGATATTCAATAGCAGCTGGCATTGTTGATGCGGTTCTTTTTAATGGAATCTTTGCACTACTTGGATATTTATCAATATATCCATCAATGAACATTGATGGTATCTTGTTTATCTGTCCGCTTATTATCGGATGTCTATCCTCAATATATACAGAACTATTTGAACAATACTGATCTTCATCCCAGCCATAACCCCTTAGTTCCTCTCCCTCAGGGATTGGTAGATATTCCCATTCAAATCCAAATTGACTTGTCATACTTATTACTGTTCCGCCATTCTCCACCCATTTTCTTAACCGTTCCCTGAGAACAGGATTATTCAATATATAAATACCTGCACTTCCTATTATTAATACATCTAAATCCTCAAGTTGTCTTCCGCTTATACCTGATATTTTGAAATTCTCGGGTATTACTCCGCATATACCTGTATTAAACTTACCCATAATATGTGATATGCCTATACCAGCTCCGCTAAGTAATACTCCAATATTACTCCAGGGATTATAGATTCGGTTAGTGGGATAATCTCCTTCTGCTATCAGTTGTGCATCATCGGGGTGATTCCCCGCATGATCCGGATTTTCAGATGTCACTATTGCTTGTACCTCTAAATAATCATCATTATTATATGCTTTTGAAATTATTTTATTTTTACTTCCTTCTTTATCTGATTCATTTTTTATATTATATTGCCAAGTTCTTCTTATCTGACCCGTAGATTCAATTACTCCTTGATAATCACTCCAATTGGGCGTAACCCAGCCTGATACAAAATTACCTAATATTGAATAATTTAATTCATAAGGGTCACCACTAGGATTTGGAGAACAATAATCCGGTGGAAAATATAATAATTCAACTTTTTGATCCGCATTACTGCCCATTGGTATATATAAATAATCTGGCTCTATTAAAAATACTCCATATCCTTCACCTATTAAAAAATTCCATTCATACTCATCTACATAAATATTATTTGATTTGTCATTCCCTGCTTTTACTTCTATTTTATGAAATCCTCTTTCCGTAAAAGTATAATTGCATACTAATGTATATTCATTGTAACCTATTGAACCATGTGCTATAAGTTCGTAATCAGCTTCATCAATTTCTTCATCATCAATCTTAAATACAAATTCATCATTATCTACACTCCCTGATGCTCGAATGGTTAATGTAATATCAATATCATATTCTGTGTCATTTGGATCCTCAAGATGTACTATATGTCCATTCCCTGGCTTGGGGGATAAGAATTGAGGAAAGATGGAATAGGGAGTATAAGTGGTAATCTCTAAATTGCTGTTATATTTCACTCCAGGATAATCATTAACTGTATATATATAACTTGTCGATTGATATACATTGAAATGAGTGTTGTCTATTTGATTTTCACATAAAATCTGATGCCTTGGAATATTAATCCAATCTCCCTTCTTAACTACTGATTTATCAATTTCCATACCAAGCGTTTGACACTGTGTCCATGCTGTATAATTAGTTATTTCCCAGCATTTTAATACAAAGCCAGCACAATCAATGCCTGCTATGGAATCTCTTATAGTCAATCCAGCAGCTTGTAAAGTATTGTATATAGATTGTGTACCTCTCCCACCTGGACATTTATTCATTGACATATTGAAATTACTGGGAGCATTAAAACAACCAAACCCATATGGCATTCTTGAATGTGTTGTACTTTTTTCATAAAAACTTTCCCATTTCCCAGTGCTTTTCATTATTATTGAATCCTTTGTTGTTTTCCAATTATTGATAGTTACATAATTATTTGCTGTGTTTATTATATCATCTCTGGTAATAATATCAGCTTGTATAATAGTTGATATAACGAATATTGATAATATGATAATAAATAGCTTTTTCATATTGTTCTCCAATAAGTATTATTTGATTAATTTATATTTGTATAATATTACTTTATCCAAATCCAAATCATATCCAATAGCATCTCTTTCTTCAATAATCTTACCTTTCGGTAATAGAACATATATATCTCCATTTCCATCAATATAATAATTTAAACTTCTTGGATCACCCCAAAGTATATTAAGAATCGCTTCGGGAATATCTATTATTGCAAGTAACTCATTATCTGGAGAATATTTATAAATTGCATTCTTTGTATAACTAATAGAATATCTCTCATTTATCCAATAGTATGACAATAAATAATAATTTCCTTTGTTATCAATATTTAAAAAATTTGCTGCTGATGTTTCATTTGCACTTGCACATTTTTCTTTCCTTTCTTTTAATATTATCTTACTTTTCTTTTGTTCAATCAATTCTGAATACTGTTTTAGACCGATATCCTTTGTTTTATCATACATTTTTTGATGCCAATCTAACGACACTTGTATTTGTTTTTTATCAGTATTTTTAACTTCTGGTTTATTTACTATTTTTTTTGTTTGCAAATCTATTCCTCCCCATTCTAATGATAGTGTGTCATTCCTCATAAATATTCTTCTTATGTATCCTCCCCATTTTTTAGGAGTTTCATAATGGTTTATTAATTCACCATATTTATTATATACAATTATACGATAATTACCTAAATCCCATATATAGATATTTCCTTTCTCCTCAACATATACATTACTAGGTCCTAATGGTGGTGATTCACCTGCTACTGCATATTCTCCTTCTCCATGTCCCCAATCTGCTTCAAATACAGTTTCCTTCTCATATTTCTCAGGTAAACTTGCTAACATCTTATCTATTTGCAATGTGTCAATGAATTTCTTATTCTTAGTTGCTTTGTATCTACCTGTTTGAATTGTATTGCTAAATTCTTCATTTGCTTCTGTAATATTGTTACCCTCGCTCGCCACCGCCACATTCATCTCTTCATTTATAACAGTTTGTATTTTTGTTTTTTCCTCTCTCGGCTTCAATGCTGAACCCATTATTACTGATAATATAAGTATTGTAGTTAGTATAAACATCACTTTTTTCATTTCTTCCTCCAGATTATATTTTTTCTGTTTCTTATTTCTATCAAACCTCCAAACATCAAACTCTAAATTCCTTTTCTTTTGTCATTTTATCAAATTCATTTCTTTTGTCAATGCTTATTTTATATATTATGTTTGTACTGGCATATTCTGAGTAATCCGAAGAATATGTTGTTCTAAACCCTCCTTCCTCCTTTCCAACAGAAACCAGATACAAGCGTACTAGAAACTATCTTTGTATTATCCACATTAAGAAGAGTATATTTTATTGCATATATTCCTCTCTGTTCACAATTGATTACTGTTGAATATGTATAACTCCCATCACCAATTAAATTCATACTATCAATCATTATGGAATCAAGTAAAATATTATCAGGTGAAAATATCTTAATAACACATTTATCAGCAGTTCTTGATGTATTATTCTTTATTTCTATATCAACATTTGTCTGATTTACTGCATAATCCGTTATTTCCTCAATATATTTTCCTGCAATTTCTCCATATTTTATCATATCCCTTACAAACACCAAATCATCATCAAAATATTGATTGTGATTATATCCCCAATCAACATAATCACTTGTTATTATTACATTACCTTCTCCATATTGATATTCAATAGCTGCAGGCATTGTTGATGCAGTTCTTTTTAATGGAATCTTTGCATTTGAAGGATATTTATCAATATATCCATCAACATACATTGATGGGATCTTGTTTGTCTGTCCGCTTATTATTGGATGCCTATCCTCAATATAAACTGAACTATTTGAACAGTACTGATCTTCATCCCATCCATAACCCTGTAACTGTTCTCCATCAGGGATTGGCAGATATTCCCATTCAAATCCAAATTGACTTGTCATGCTTATTACTGTTCCACCATTCTCCACCCATTTTATCAATCGTTCCCTGAGAATAGGATTATTCAATATATAAATACCTGCACTGCCTATTATTAATACATCTAAATCCTCAAGTTGTCTTCCGCTTATACCGGATATTTTGAAATTCTCAGGAATTACTCCGCATATACCTGTATTAAACTTACCCATTATATGCGATATGCCTATACCCGCTCCGCTAAGTAATACTCCAATATTACTCCAGGGATTATAGATTCTATCAGTGGGATAATTACTCTCTGCTATTAATTGTGCATCATCAGGATGATTCCCCGCATGATCCGGATTTTCAGATGTCACTATTGCTTGTACCTCTAAATAATCATCATTATTATATGCTTTTGAAATTATTTTATTTTTACTTCCTTCTTTATCTGATTCATTTTTTATATTATATTGCCAAGTTCTTCTTATCTGACCCGTAGATTCAATTACTCCTTGATAATCACTCCAATTGGGCGTAACCCAGCCTGATACAAAATTACCTAATATTGAATAATTTAATTCATAAGGGTCACCACTAGGATTTGGAGAACAATAATCCGGTGGAAAATATAATAATTCAACTTTTTGATCCGCATTACTGCCCATTGGTATATATAAATAATCTGGCTCTATTAAAAATACTCCATATCCTTCACCTATTAAAAAATTCCATTCATACTCATCTACATAAATATTATTTGATTTGTCATTCCCTGCTTTTACTTCTATTTTATGAAATCCTCTTTCCACAAAAGTATAACTGCATTCCAATCTGTATTCATTGTAATCAACCGTAACCGTAATAATTGGCACAAGTTCATAATCAGCTTTATCAACTTCTTCATCATCAATTTTTAATACAAATTCATCATTATCCACACTCCCTGATGCTCTTATTGTTAATTCAATATCAATATCATACTCTGTTACATTTGGATCCTCAAGATGTACTATGTGTCCATTTCCTGGTTGTGCTGATGAAAATTGAGGGAAGATGGAATAGAAAGTTTTATTTTCATAATCAGCAGGTGATAATCTTACCATTTGGTGTTCTTTATCAGTAGGATTTGTCCATCCCACTGCTTCATAAACATTATTATTCCAAGCATATAATTGTATATGAGGATTGATATCATCTCTTACTGCATCTCCCATTTTTAATAAACTTGAATTTGCTAATCGCATACATAATCCTACTAATGCTGCTCCCGTTTGAATGCCTACATTCCAACAATCCGATACTAATCCCGAACAATCTATTCCTGTATATCCTGTTGTATGTCCGCTATTATAATTGTCCTCCCAGTTTCTTGGCATAACCCCTGCATTTATATCACTTTGAAATGTAGCTGTATTATCCTTATCTCCATAACTATATGCCACTCCTGTGATTTGGGTACCCTTTGTTTTATATAATTCATATCTTGGATTCGGTTTGTTCACCTTCCAACTATATTCAGCATATACTTCTGCCTGTGATATTATGGATTGTCGTGTTACTATTTCTGCATTCAATAATACACAGATTGATATTGATATTAATAATACTATTTTTTTCATTTTCAATCTCCCAAATTTTATTTTACACTCTCATATTTATATATTACTGCTCCATCTTTTTTGGGACACAAATAATATACATCTCCGTCTCTATTTACTCTTAAATGCTTTATTGTAGAATAATTTAAATAGCTGATTTCCCTATCAGCAAGAATAATAACACTTAATAATTCTCCTGTTTCTGAATATTTATAAACTATTGATTTGGATATTATTTTTTTGTTGAATTCTGGATTCTTCTCTGTATAAAATGTAGATATATAATAATTGTTATTTCTGTCTTTCCCAATGAAATAGCATATTAGACTATTATATACTTGATAATCATCATTATATGTTTTAGCCATATTTAACTTATTAGTTCTGAAAATCTCTCTATATTTATTTTCTACTCTTTTTTTCATCTTATCCTCTGCTGATTTGCTCTCTGTTGATACCGTCTTCCCTCCAAATTTCTTTGCAAGTGTTTCACCTTCATATATCTCTACTCCATGTGGTATCATTTTATATTGATAATCCTGTCCCTCTCCTATTCGTTCTCCTATCCGTTTTTCTGCATTATATATATATATATATTTTGTCATTATTTCATCATTCATTCCATACATATATTTTCCATCTTCGCTTACTTCTATATTATCCATATTTGAAAGTTCATAATTCTGTTCTTTGTAAATACTTATAAATTCTCCACTTTCATTGTATTTTTTTATTCCACAACCTATATCCAAAATATATATATTATTAAATGTATCTAATGCAAATCCCATTGGACCGCATGCTCCTGAACCTTGAGTGCAATAAAGTTCTTTTCCTGTATTCCTTTCATTTTGAGTCCACTTGATTTTAAATAATTTCCTTTCTTCATATTTTTCTGGTAAAATATTCTTTAATCCCAATACTGTTTTATTTGTGCTTGGATTGATAACCTGTTTATTCTCATTTCCTTCACTTACCACCGCCACATTCATCTCCTCATTTATAACAGTTTGTATTTGTGTTTTTTCTTCCTCTCTTGCCTTCAATGCTGAACCCATTATTACTGATAATATAAGTATTGTAGTTAGTATGAACATTATTTTCTTCATTTCTTCCTCCAGATTATTTTATTTCTGTTCTTTAATTTTATCAAACCTCCAAACCTTAAACTCTAAATTCCTTTTCTTCTGTCATTTTATCAAATCAACATCTTTTGTCAATGCTTATTTTTAAATTTCCTTTTACAATATACTCTCTTTCCAACAGAAACCAGATACAAGCGTACCAGAAACTACCTTTTCTCCTCCATGCCAATCATAACCATTATGAATTCTCGGACCAAAATCAGATGAAATATCAAAATCTACTGGTCTATTAAGTGTTTGCGAAAATACACATACTGCTATAAGTATAAGTAATTGAATAAGTATTATCTTTTTCATTGTTCTTCCTCAAATAATTCTGATATGTTAAGAGGTATTTCATTGAAATAAAGATATTTATGACCTCCTTTTACCCATTTTTTATTGTTCAAATCCTCATATATTCCCCATCTTATACTTATTTTTCCTAATGGAGTTCCACCTTCTGGAGGTAGCGAAAATTGAGATATCCATCCTTCCCCCTCTGCTTTACATATCTTTACCTCTCCTGTTTCTGTGTTGAGAAAATATAATAATTTTCCTTCTTCACCATATGCTGTTGCTCCAAATATATTTCCATCAGGAGATATCTGCTTTTCCAATTCAAATACTTTCGGATAGGTGGTTGCTGTTAATTGATTTCCTGTTGTATCATATATTTCTATATGATATATTTTCGTACTATCCATATAATATATATATACTATACTTCCATCTTTTGATATATCTGTTTCAAAAAATGAAAATCCAAGCAAGTTATTATTGTATGCTTGTACTGTATTTAATGATTTCTCCTCGCCTCTTGCATTTATTATTTTTACTTCATTTGTATATTTGGTTGCTCCTTTACCTCTGTATTCTTTGGGATCACAGTCTAATTGATAATTGCTTTCATACATTAATATTATTGCATTATTCTCACTTATTGTTTCTATTCGCTTTGTATATATATTATACTTCCCATTTTCTTCATTCACTTTCATTTCTTCATCCCATCTATACTTCTTCATACTCTTTATTATCTCCCCATCCGGTGATACAAATATTATCTTTTCTTCAATGTTCTTCCCATCTATTGTATCCTTTATTACCTTTATCTTATATCCCTGCTCGTTATGCTCAGGTACCTTTGCCGATGATATTAATAATAATGTTATTATTACTACAATTGAAAAAACAACTATTTTCTTCATATCTTCCTCCGTTTTATATTTTTTCTGTTTTTATATTTTTATTATGTTTGTACGGGAGGGTTACAAACCCTCCTTTCTCCTTTTCAACAGAAACCAGATACAAGCGTACTAGAAACTATCTTTGTATTATCTATATCCCCTGATGCTCTTATTGTTAGTTCAATAGTTGTTGGCTGTTCATCCAAGTAAACAATATCTAATTTCTCAGGTTTGGGATTGGAGAACTGAGGGAAGATAGAATAAACATTTAAATCCCTTTTTAAAATTTTTCTATTTAAATTATATTGAACTCCAGGATATGTATTAATTCCTCCAATATAAGATGTTGATTCATAAACATTGTAATAAAATGAATCAATTGATTGCATTTCTGTGTTACTAAAAAACAGCAATTGATGTTCTGGAATATTAATCCAATCACCCTTTTTAACCAATGATTTATCAATTTCCATACCAAGTGTTCGACACTGTGTCCATGCTGTATAAGTAGCTATTTCCCAACACTTTAATACAAATCCTGCACAATCAATACCTGCTATAGAATCCTTTATAGTTAATCCGGATGCATGTAAAGTATCATATATAGCTTTTGTTCCTATCCCCCCAGGACATTTATTCATTGACATATTGAAATTACTGGGAGTATTAAAACATCCATAACTATATGGCATTCTTGATTGTGTTATATTTTTTTTATAAAAGCTTTCCCATTCTCCGGTACTTTTCATTATTATTGAATCTTTTGTTGTTTTCCAATTATTTATTGTTATATAACTTCTGGCTGTAGTAATTATATCATCTCTTGTTAATGTTGTTGCTCCTAATATAATTGTACATAATAAAACTAAAATAGTTAATAATATTATTTTTTTCATTTTATTCTCCAAACAATTCTGATAAATCAGATGGGATTTCATTAAAATAAAGGTATTTGCTTTCATATTTATATTCTGGTGTCAGTTTTCCTTTGCGTAAAATGAATAAAATTTTATTTGGAATCAATGATTTTCCTTTAGATAAAATTACTGATACTCCCCATCCTTCCCCCTCTGCTTTACATATTTTTACTTCTCCTGTCTCTGTATTGAGAAAATACAGATGTTTTCCTTCTTCATAAATAGTTCCTCCAAATATACTTCCATCTGGTGATAGTTCTAATTTATTTGCAAATAATTTTTCCGTCTTTGTTTCTGTTTTCTTCTCTCCGTTTATACTATATATTTCTATATGATATGTCTTTGTACTATCCATATAGAATATACACACTGTTTCCCCATCCTTTGATATTAATGATTTCAAATTTGCATTCCCCATTAATTTATCATTATATCCCAATACGCTTTTCTTAAATATTTCCTCTCCTTCTTCATTAATAACCATAACTTTATATTCATATTTATCTGCATGTGCTCCCTTAAATTCTTGTGGATCATAATTCAATTCGGTTTCCTTTTCCCACATAAGTATTCTGTTACTATCTTCTGTAAATGACTCTATATGCTTATATGAAGTTTGATATATTTCTTTCTCTTTTTTTACTGATATATAGTATCTATACTTCTTCATACTCTTTATTATCTCCCCATCCGGTGATACAAATATTATCTTTTCTTCAATGTTCTTCCCATCTATTGTATCCTTTATTACCTTTATCTTATATCCCTGCTCGTTATGCTCAGGTACCTTTGCCGATGATATTAATAATAATGTTATTATTACTACAATTGAAAAAACAACTATTTTCTTCATATCTTCCTCCGTTTTATATTTTTTCTGTTTT